>JALYYM010000445.1 GCA_030946565.1 Bacteroidota bacterium
GTTAAGTAAAAAGATTTTAACGGCACACATAAAAAACATGATGCAAAAATTAAAAGCAAATGATATGGAAACATTGATACAGTTATTGAAAATAAAACTAAATCAAACTTAAACTGAAAGGCAAAAACTTATATGCTTTTATTAATAGACCAGGGCACTTCCAAAATGCCTTTTCTGCTAAAAATTATCTTAGGCATAAATAATTGCAAGCCCTCAACAATACTTAATATAAAATGAAAATAATACTACTATTAATTGTAGTTGCATTTATACAGCAAGCAGTAACAGCACAGTCTTCTCTGCATGGCAGTGTTGCATTTTCAAATCATGCACCTGCAATAAACGCAAGCACATTATTACTTCATGCAAAAGATACTTCACTCGTAAAAGCAATCGTCTGCGATAAAGACGGCGCTTATCATTTTAATAATGTGGCAGATGGCAATTATCTTATTGCCGCAAGTTTTTCCGGTTATCAACAGGTGTATAGCAATGTAATTTCTTTACATAAAAATGATGATACGAGGGTTAGTGATATTATATTAACGGAACAAACGAGTTTATTAAATGAAGTAAAAGTTGCTGCAAAAAAACCTTTTCTCGAACAGAAGATTGATAGGCTTGTAATTAACGTTGCCAACAGCATTACATCAGCAGGAAATACTGCATTAGAAGTATTGGAACGTTCGCCTGGTATAATTGTAGATCACCAAAACAATACCATTGCCATGAATGGAAAAGATGGTGTGGTGGTAATGATTAACGGCAAAATAAATTACATGCCCGTTTCCGCACTTGTGCAATTGCTTAATGGAATGAGCGCCAATAATATTGAAAAGATTGAACTGATAACAACGCCGCCTGCAAACTTTGATGCTGCGGGCAATGCAGGTTATATAAACATTGTATTGAAAGAAAATAACAGCTATGGAACCAACGGTTCGTATTACGCAACATTAGGTTATAGCAGAGGCCCTATCACTGAAGCCGGCATGAATATCAATCACCGGCAGGGCAGCATAAATATTTATGGTGATATATCTTATTCAAGAATTAAAGGGCCTTTTGAGATTCTTTCTGTAAGTAAAATTTCAAATGCAGGCATTATAACAGAAACAGATTTTACAGGAAACAGAACTCAAGTGAGGCCCAATGTAAACAGCAGGTTTGGCATTGACTGGCAAACAAGTAAAAAAACTATTGCCGGTATATTATTATCAGGGTATGCAAACCGGTATGCGCAATCAGAAAACAATATCAGCAACATTTTAAAAAATAATGTGGCTGATACCAATATTTATCACCAAAACGGCGAGCATAATAATTGGTATAATTATTCCGGCAACATAAACCTGCAGCACAATTTTAATGAAACCGATAAATTGTTTTTAAATGCTGATTATATCCATTATTATAATAATCAGCCCGTAAACTATAACAGCGCTTATTATAACAACGATAATAAATTTGTGTACAACCAAATATTCAGAAGCGGTAAGCACACACCAATGAATTTTTGGGTTGCCGCTGCAGATTATTCAAAAAAAATAAATAAAAATATAAACCTTGAAGCAGGCGCCAAGCAAACCTTTTCTTCATTTGATAATGATATAAGTTTTGAACGGCTGCTGCAAAATGTTTGGATGAAAGATGATTCATTATCTGCAAGGTATAAATTGAAAGAAGATTACAGCGCTGCCTACGCATCATTTGATATAACCTTAAATGCAACTACAGAAGTAAAAGCAGGTTTGCGTTATGAACATACCAACTCAAACCTCGGAACTGAAGATGCAAAAAATATTGTTGACAGGCATTACGGAAATTTCTTTCCAAGTATTTTTATCTCACATAAAATTGACGACAACAGCACGGTTGATGTTTCTTACAGCAGACGTATTACACGACCAACATTTAATGACCTTGCACCTTTTACTTACTATGTAAATGCCAATACGCTGTTAACCGGTAATCCTGCGCTGCAGCCATCTTTGTCGGATAATTATAAGTTTGATTACACATTTAAACAATACCTTTTGTCTTTATCATATTCCAACGAAGACAATTCTGTCCAGGCCTTTCAGCCACATGCAGATTCAGTTACAAACAAAGTTGTTCTGACGGCAGAAAACCTTATCAGTCAAAAAACGGCGGCTGCGGTTATTGCTGTACCGGTCAACATTACAAAATGGTGGAGCCTGCAGCTAAGCATTACCGGTTTGTGGCAGCAATCAAATGCTTTATATAAAGGTGGAAAAATAACGCTGTCGCAATCTAATGTAAACGGCAATGCCAACATGCGATTTACCTTGCCAAAGAATTTTTCTGCAGAAGTTACCGGGCAATACCAGTCTGCACAGTTGTTTGGCATTTATCGTCTTGAGCCTATGGGCTCGCTTGATATTGGCCTAAAGAAAAAACTGCCGGGCAGGTATGGCGCTTTTGCGCTTACGGCAACAAACATTTTAAATAGCAATACTTTTAAGTTTGGGGTTAATTTACCAGAACAAAACCTGGTAAATGTATACACCTTACGGTTTAGCATACCCGCATACAAGCTTACTTATACCCGCAATTTTGGTAAAGAAAAATTAAAGGAAAAAAGAGAAAGGTCAACCGGCGCCGAAGATGAAAAAGGCAGGGTGCACTGATAAGGAAATGTATACAGCCCTTTGATGGCAATACAAAATTAAAGTATAGAAAACATACGTTCAACTATCATCTTTTATAAATATTATTTTTATGAAAATACTTTTATCCGCATTTCTTTTATGCATATACATATCAAATGCAAAAGCTCAAATGCTGCAGGGAACCCTTGTATACAGCCATCACAACGATACGGCGGCTGTTAATCCTGATTCTATTTATTCTATTAATAATTTAAAGCAAAAAACATTTATCACTTTAGGTTTCCGGCCACGGATTTCACATAATGGAAATTATATGGCTTTTGAAAACGGGCCGCTGGCAAACCACGGTTCACAGGCTGCGGTGTGGTTAAGAGATTTGGTTGCAGCAAAGGATTTACTTATTATCCCAAATAATGATTTCATTGATTATTATGATTTTTCACCCGATGATGCTGTTTTGATTTATGATTATCAATGCAGCATACTTTCCGCTAAAATAAATGGTACAAATGTTATTGATCTTGGCTGCACACCATGCGATTGTTATTCCGATCATCCTGCCGTACGCCTGTCCGATTCAGTTATAACATTTCATAACGTGCATTATGGATTACTTACAAAAAATTTTGATGGCAGCAATCCTGTACTAATACCACACACATACCCCGGCGATTTATATCCTGTTTGGTCGCCGGACGGGCAATGGATTGCATACTGTAAAACTACGCCGGGAGTTGTATTTACAAGCGGTAATTATGTTACCAACGCTATATATAAAATTACCCCGGATGGCCAGGATAGTACATTGCTGCTTCAGCTTGGCGCAACTGATACGCTTACTTCAGATCCTGTTTGGTCGGGCGATATGACCAATATCTTTTTTATTGCACGCATACAAGATTCACTTGGGATATATAAAGTAAAAACTGACGGCAGTGCCTTCTATCAAAAAATTTATTCATTCGATACAACAGGAAGTATTAATGATTACTGGCTTGGCTTGTCAGATGCCGTTGCGGGTACGCTACCCGTTAGTTTAACTGATTTTAACGTTAGCCGTAATGATAAAACAATAAATCTTATATGGCATACAGCTAATGAAACAAATGCAAACTATTTTAATATTGAAAGAAGTACAGATGAAAATAATTTTTATGAAATTGGCAGTGTCACAGCAAAAGGCAACAATGGTTTATCAAATAGCTATTCATTTATTGATCACGAATCAGCAGTCACAAATGCAGGCA
>JALYYM010000449.1 GCA_030946565.1 Bacteroidota bacterium
TCAAAATCATCAATAAGCTTTTCTTTATCGTAAGCGATTTTAAGTGGGTCAAGAAAATAATATTTGAAATATAAAAGATCACTTATGATGGCTTGTTTGCCAAATTCTTTTGAGGTGATACACCAGGTGTAGTTAAGATTTTTATCGCCACTTATTTGCAGGCTTGCAAGTTTCTTAAGGCTTTGTTGAAATAAACCGTAGACATAATCATTGAGCCCATGTTCTTCCAGCTCGTTCAACAAAGACACTTCACCAAAATCCTGTTGTATATAAAGCGTTTGCTCAGCATTTATTTTATATATCTCCGGAACCGGGTTATCACTCTTTTTAAAATGGCTGCTGAATTTAAAAAAGGTTTGATTCTCTTTTACATTCTGGTTGAACGTAGCAACATAAGAACCATTACCAGTAAGTATTCTAAAGTATATCCTATCACTACCAGACTGCGGTAATTTATCGATACTCATTATTTCAGAAGCACTATAATCTTTAAAAAGATTTCTTATCTCATCTACAATCGTTTGCATTAATATTTTTTAATGTCTGTAAAAATAAATGATTTTAATCCGCTTATATCAACTGGCAGGAGGGCTGTTATTTTTTTAAAAAACATAAAAAAGAATTTTGGAGATCAATAAAAGAGGCATTTAATTTTAGGAAGAAAGAAACGCAATTATTAAATTCGGGGAAACTTTTTATATGCCCAAAACTACCCGGTCTTTTATATTGCTAATGTGCTTACTAATTCATTCATCAATCTTTGCTCAAAAATCTTTAGTAAGCGGAAGAGTTACTGACGAACAAACGGGAGCCGCCTTAGATGGCGCTACTATCCGTCTCAAATCTTCAGGTGCAGGCACAACTACAGACTACAATGGAATGTTCAGCATTGAAGCCAACGCCAACGATGAGTTGGAGATAAGTGAAGTCGGGTACAAATCTCAATCAGTAAAAATTAATGGGCGCTCTCAAATTACTGTTTCTCTTGTTACTGCGGTGAGTGGCATGACGGAGATAGTGCTGGTAGGAACCAGAAGTGCGGGAAGAATAAAAACGGAAACGCCTGTACCTATTGATGTAATCAACATAAACCAGGCCGGCAATTCTACGGCAAAGATGGATCTTACTTCAGCGTTAAACTATGCAGCTCCTTCCTTCAATTATAATAAACAAAGCGGCGCCGATGGTGCGGATCATGTTGATCTTGGAACGCTTCGCGGACTCGGCCCGGATCAAACACTTGTTTTAATAAATGGCAAAAGACGCCACCAGACAGCCTTTGTAGCTTTGTTTGGCACAAGAGGAAGAGGTAATTCCGGAGCTGATCTCAATTCTTTCCCTGAAGCAGCCGTTGACCGGATTGAAATATTAAGAGATGGTGCATCAGCGCAATACGGCTCCGATGCAATGGCAGGCGTAATAAATATTGTGTTGAAAAAAGACGTCAATCACTGGACAATTAATACTGGCTGGTCAGGCTATTATGATCATAAATATAATTCGCTTAACAACATTGACCCCAGCCAATATTATACCGGTGATAAAGTAGATGGCAACACTTTTACCTTTTCAGCAAACAATGGTTTTGCTATTGGTAAGAATGGCGGCTTTATAAATCTTTCGTTGGATTTCTTAACACAAGGAAAAACTTTCAGGCAGGTACCTGACACCAACGCCTATACGAATTCGAAAGCTTTACCTTACACGAATAGCGGCAGGCGGGCTTTTGGTGATGGATCGGTAACAACTGGTGGCGCTATGTACAATATGGAAATACCGGTTAAATCAGGAGGAGCAACTTTCTATTCATTCGGCGGCTATAATTATAAAGCCTCAGATGCTTATGCTTACACAAGAAATTTTAGCGCAAAGCCAGATCGTTTTCCGGTAGATGCAAATGGTGATCTGCTTTTTGTGCCGGGAATTATGCGGACATCAAGCGATGGAGAAACGTATTATAATCCGCACATTCAAACACACATAACAGATATGTCTCTGGCCGCCGGCATCAAAGGTGAAACTAATAACAATTGGTATTGGGACCTGAGCAACACCATAGGAAGAAACGATTTTCATTATTACGGTGATAAGACTTTCAATGCCTCGAACATTGGAAAAACAACTCCCAATCGTTTTGATGATGGAGGATTTAATTTTCTTCAAAATACTGTAAATCTTGATTTCAGCAAACCTTTTACCACAGTTGCCGAAGGCCTGAACCTCGGCCTTGGTGCAGAATTCAGGTATGAAAAGTATGGTATCTACAAAGGTGATTTTGGATCGTACGGCAGTTATGAAACTGACCCGATAGTCTATCCAAATCTTATAGACGGGAGTGGAGATTCACTAAGAACTCCTGCTGCCGGCTCACAGGGTTTCCCGGGCTTTAGCCCTTCTGATGAGGTGGATGCACATCGTACCAACTTCGGCGCTTATGTAGATGCTGAATTGAATGTTACAAAAGCATGGTTAGTTGATGGTGCGGTAAGGATTGAAAATTATTCAGATTTTGGTTTTGTAAGCACCTATAAATTTGCCACCCGTTACAAGCTTGCACCGGGCTTTAATTTAAGAGGTTCAATAAGCACAGGTTATCGTGCGCCATCTCTGCAGCAAATTAATTTTAGCAACACACTTACTTCTTTCAGTGGCGGCATATTGGTGCAATCCAGGATTGCTAACAATAATGATCCGATCACGAAAGCAGCAGGTATTCCTGAGTTAAAACAAGAGACTTCTGTTAATGGCAGCCTTGGATTTTCATGGAAGCCAATGCCTGAACTAACGGTAACGATTGACGGTTATGCAGTGAGGGTAAAAAACAGGATTGTACTATCCGGCCTGTTTAGCGCAGATGATAATACCTTGCCTGCCGAATTTACTTCGCAGTTAAATGCCATAAACGTAGGTACAGCGCAGTTCTTCGCCAATGCAGTAAACACGACTAATACAGGAGTTGACGTGGTAATTGACTACAATAAAAGATGGGGCAACAGGGGCTTTAAAGCGTTGCTTGCCGGCAATGTTCAACACATGGCCATAGACGAAATTCATGTGCCTTCCTTACTCAATGATACAAAGCTCCATCGGAAAACTTTTTTTAGCGACAGGGAAGAAGCTTTTCTAAAAGCATCAGCACCAAAAGAAAA
>JALYYM010000450.1 GCA_030946565.1 Bacteroidota bacterium
TATTTAATCTATCAACATTTCGATGCAGGGCATCCGCATATTCATATCGTATCTGTAAAAGTAAGAGCAGATGGCAGTCGTATAGATATGCAAAATATTGGACGTAATCAATCTGAAAAAGCAAGGAAAGAAATTGAAAAAGCCTTTGGTTTAAAAAGAGCCGAAGACAGCAAATTGCACCAGGAATCATACCGACTTAAACCTGTCAATATACAGAAGGCACAATATGGCCGATCTGAAACTAAGAGAGCCATTAATAACGTACTCGATGCTGTCCTGAAAGATTATAAATATACAAGCCTGCCAGAGGTGAATGCAATCCTTAAACAATACAATGTGATGGCAGATCGGGGCACTGAAAATTCACGGGTATTTCAGAATCATGGGTTGGTGTATAGAGTACTCGATGAGACGGGAAATAAAGTTGGTGTGCCTGTCAAGGCCAGTGATTTTTACAACAAGCCGACCCTTGGCTTTCTTGAAGAGAAGTTTGCGCCTAATGATGCAGCCCGACAACCCTATAAGACAAGGGTTAAAAATGCTATTGACCTTGCCCTGGTAAAGCAACCCAATCAAAAATTACCAGACCTGGTTGATATGCTTCGCAAGGATGGGATAAATACAGTTTTAAGACAAAACGAGGAAGGGACCATTTACGGAATTACCTACGTTGACCACCAGACCAAATGTGTCTTTAATGGTAGCGCATTGGGTAAACAATACAGCGCCAAAGGTATATTAGAACGTTGCGGCGAGACAAAAGAAATGCCAGGACAAGATCGGGATTTTAATAAGCAGTCATTTTCAAAAGGATCGCCACCGGAGGAACTAAATCAACAATTTCAAAACCAGCAAAACAAGAATGAAATTAATCTGCTGGAAACATTGCTGGAACCTGAAAATTCATCCGGCTATGTGCCTAACGGACTTCCAGGCAAAGGCAGGAAGAAAAAGAAAAAACGAATTACAAAACGTCTTTAATTTTTTAAAAAGCTATGCAAACAGGTGAAAACGAACAGGGATTGAGGGAAATACTGGATATGACCAGGCTCATCAGTATAATAATTTTGGTATTGCATTTTTATTATTACTGCTATGCAGCTTTTGAGCATTGGCATCTTACATTGCCGCTTACTGACCGCCTTGTTGGTAATATTTATAACACCGGATTATTTAAAAACTTTCATACATCCAAGCTGTTTGCCTTAGGTTTTCTGGCCATTTCTCTGATGGGCGCGAGAGGCAGGAAAGATGAAAAACTGAACTATAAAACAGCCTTCGCTTACATCGTTACGGGACTGCTGATTTATTTCCTGAGCTATCTGTCTTTGCTTCCAAAATTTGCGCTTACCACCGCCGCAATATTATACATAAGTATTACAGCAATCGGCTTTATGTTGATATTATCGGGAGGCACTTTACTATCCCGTGTGATACAACAAAAATTAAATGGCAAAGACATTTTCAATAAAGAAAATGAAACCTTTCCACAAGAAGAAAGGTTGTTGGAAAACGAGTATTCAATTAACCTTCCTGCGCAATATAACCTGAAAGGAAAGAGGCGCAAAAGCTGGATCAACATCATTAATCCATTTCGTGCATTGATGGTTTTAGGTTCGCCTGGTTCGGGAAAATCTTACTTCGTTATCCGGCATGTTATCACCCAACATATTAAGAAGGGGTTTACAATGTTCGTCTATGATTTTAAGTTTGATGATCTTTCAAAGATCGTCTATAATACCTGGCTAAAATATCGAAACAAATATCCTGTACAGCCAGAATTTTACGTTATCAATTTTGATGACCTTACCCGTAGCCATCGCTGTAATCCTCTTGACCATGCAACCATGACTGATATTACCGATGCAGCAGAATCCGCCCGGACTATTTTAATGGGATTAAACAGGGAATGGATCAAGCGGCAGGGTGACTTTTTTGTTGAGTCTCCTATTAATTTTTTAACAGCCATTATATGGTATTTAAGAAAGTATAATGACGGCGAGTTTTGTACATTGCCTCATGTGATTGAATTAATGCAAGTGGATTATGATAGCTTGTTTACGGCACTTAGAACAGAAAAGGAAATTGATGTATTAATCAATCCGTTTGTTAACGCATATTTAAATGATGTGATGGAACAATTGGAAGGACAAATAGCCGCCGCTAAAGTTGCAATGGCAAGACTTTCTTCTCCTCAACTATATTACGTTTTATCAGGCAATGATTTTATGCTGGACATTAATAATCCTGACAGGCCAAAGATTGTTTGTATGGGAAATAATCCGCAAAAAATTCAGATATATGGGGCGGTTTTATCTCTGTATGTAACACGATTAGTTAAGCTGGTGAACAAAAAAGGAAAACAGAAAAGTAGCCTTGTCT
>JALYYM010000458.1 GCA_030946565.1 Bacteroidota bacterium
ACCGGCGTCCAGCAAAAACTTAATGAAGGCACTGTCCTCAATTGTTTCGTGCTTCCAACGCAAATAGTGGTATCAGGCGTAAGAATAATATTAGCAGGTATTACTCCGATGGAAATTGTTTTTGAGACCGTATCAACGCATCCACCATTTTGAATACTAAATTTTACAAGATAATTTCCGGGAGAAGTAAATTTATGAACCGGATTTATCGCATTAGAAACTCCTCCGTCTCCAAAAGACCATGATGGATTTACCGGCGGTGCACCCACATTAAAAAACTGGACAGCGAATGGATCGCAAACATCCTGCGTATAAGAAAAATCAAAACTCGCCGTGTTTGTTGTTATGTTTCGCATAACACTATCTATACAACCATTCACATCTGTTACAATTAGCTTTACGGGATAGGTACCCATTGCGTTGTAGGTATGCGAAGTATTTTGTGATGCAGCGGTAGCGCCATCTCCGAAAAACCATTGCCATTTCGTGATGCCAGCTTTATTTGTATAGCCCTGGCCTTTAAAACTAAAACTGGTACAGGAAGATGCAGTAGAAGTAAAGGCTACGGAATCAATATTTGGCTTGAATAAAATGGTATCAACCGGGATTTTAAGATTGAAAATATTTTGTCCGGGCTGACCGGGTGTTGTTCCATAGGGGTTATTATTGTCCGGAATGATTACACCGTTTTTTCCACCAGTTTTATTGACAATTATGTTTGGCGGAAGTGAAGGATTATTTGACCAAAATACGCCTGCTCCACCGCCGCCGCCCGGGCCGATCCTTGAACCTAAATTCACATCATAAAAAACAAGATCACCGCCTTTGCCCCCACTAATATTTATATTTGTTGAAGAAATTATGTTGTTTGCTTCAATTAAAACAACTCCGCCACCGCCGCCACCGCCATTTCCATCGTGGCAGGTAATTGTGGGAACAAGTGTGCAATTCGGCACATCTGCCCCACTTGCATTTATCACGAAACTGCCATTATTAACAATTACAGGTGATTTAATTATTACTATACCTCCCCCGTTTGCTCCATTCATATCTGAGCCTCCTTTATTATCTGTTTGTCCAGACCCACCACCACCACCAAGAAAGATTTTATTGGACGCGTTGATATATAGTAGATTTTTTCCTCCTATGCCACGATTATCTGTTGTCGAGCCTCCGCAGTTATCTAATTGATAACCTCCCAATCCCCCTTGACCGACATTTGAGCCGCCGCCGCCTCCCGAATTGTGTCCATTGCCACCCCCACCTCCATTTGCGGGAGATCCTTTGCCGCAACTTAGACCACTTCCAATAATATTAATAGATTCACCTTTGGCTGCCGCTCCCGGAGTATTTACAGGATAATAAAATTCGTTGAAATTGCAGTATAGCTGTGATGTGTGAGGATTTGGGCTATTTCCTCCGCTAAATCCTTTCCCCGTCACATCAATGTCAGCATTCATCGTTAACGTATCCTGTACATTAAATACTAAAACACCCCCTTTACTTCCGTCCCAAGGCAGGCAGGTGAGTGTGCTAGTAGTAGTTAAACTCTTATAATAAGGGGCTCTTACCAATTGAACTTTGCCGGTAGCTATATCATACTGCCTTGTTACCAAATTTTTAAGTGTAATTACATTGCCGTTTTTTTGCTTGACATAGTTGAACTCGTAGTTGCCGGCATTTTTATAATTGGTAACCGTTCCAAAAGCAGCCGTGTTAGTCGAATCAATCACAGCGCCTTTCATTTGAATTAATAAAACTGTATCACCGGGATTATATTTAGATGCATCGGAAACAGTTAATTCATTCTTACAGATATCAAAGGCCAAAACTTCTGTATAGTCATTAATGATGCTTTGCACTTTTACTGGTATGGAACATGAATCGGCGACGAAAGCACAATTAGGATTAGTTGAATTAATCGAAGCGCTGCCACCAAGAGTGCCATTCCAGTTTGTGTTACCCTGCTTATTAATTAGATCATTAAAAGTATAATAAGCTAGCAGGCCGGTTTGCGTTGTTGGATTTGGCAAAGAAGAATTCATATATGCCTGAAGTTGATTTTGCGAACGGACGGTATTCCAAATTCGAACTTCATTTATATAGCCGATAAAATTTTCATTTACCAATTCATGGTCATAAAATCCAATCCTGGTATTCCATGAATTTTGATACAGATTTCCGGTCGCGGCAACCTGGCTCATTAAAAAGCCATTGCGATAAAACTTCAAAGTAATACCGTCGTAAACCATAGCAACGTGGTATGTTTTATTTAGTTCTATTTCGCATATATCAGGCGTCCTGAAATAGCCATTGGACGTCGTAATTTCCGCATCATTGGGTCGCAGTAAATAATTCACATCGGAGGGCTGATCATGTTTTGAAACGATATCGCCGGCATATAAAGGCCCGCCAATGTAAGGAGCAGTTCTGTTGATAGTTGCTTCGATAGTAATTTTATCACCGGGGATGTTAAGTTGCCCTACCTGCACATACGAAGGGTTAGATGGGGTAAACAGCCAATTGTTGCAGCCTTGCAGTGCACAATCTTTTACAACCACCTGTTTGCAATATGAAGATTGAGTAGGCAACCCATCGTCTACCGTAAGATTAATATTATAAGTGCCGACGGTATTGTAGGTCAGCGGTGGAGGGTTTTGAACTGTTGAATTTGGTAAACTTGCATTTGTACAGCCGGGAAACTTCAGTAATGTGAGTGTATTGTTATTTACGTTAGTGATAAAACTAAAGACATCGGGCCCCACCCTGAATAATTTTGAAATACTATGCGGAAAACTCAAGTTACCCTGGTTACCTAAGCTCGTTGCGGTAGGTGTGCTTAATAAGTTGCTGCCGAAATCTAATTTTACAATATCGTATGCGCCATTTGCATTTATTACGAATGCTTCATTTTCCCCGCAATATTTTAAAATAAAAATGTCCCAGCATGTGGTAAAAGCATTGTTAGGGTTGCCAAGATTTACACCAGTTGGGGTATTCAATAGTGACGGGCCAAAGTCTAATCTTGTGAGGGTTGAACTTGTTGCATTGGTAACAAACACCCGCCAATTCCCATTATCGTTTATAGCCTGAATACCGGTTGGCCCGCTTAAGTTTCCAATGTTTCCGAGATTTGTGGCAGTGGGTGTATTTGAAAGACTTGTCTTAAGATCAAAAAGAGTGATAGTATTATTGGAGTAGTTTACTGTCATTCCATACCAATGGCCTGTCGCATTAAAAACATAAAGATCATGCGGATAAGATAAATTACCAATATTGCCCCAGTTTACTGCTGTCGGAGTATTGTTAGCGATATTGGTCCCAAGTGATACAGTTGTTAAGGAAGGAATAGATCCATCTGAAACGTCCCCGCCTACAATCAGCACATACCAATTTCCATTATCATTAGCGATTTGCACTCCTTCTGTATTATTAGCAATTGATCCGCCGATATTTCCGAGGTTTGTGACAACAGGTGTATTCAATAAGCTGTTGCCAAAGTCCAAACGCAGCAGGCCACCTGGGGCATTATTGGTGACAAATGCATAGTAATTACCATTGGTAAAAACATAATCAATGTATACCGGGGTTTTTAGTAACCCACCAACATTCCCAAGATTGGTTCCTACTGGTGGTTGATTAATATTTGCAGTGCAAAAATTCCAGAAATAGTTTGTGGCACCTTGTGATGTATTTTGAACAGCCACAGGTGAATTAACACATACCGTATCCGGTGCATTAAAACTTGCAGTAATAGTTTGCGAAAATGATCGGGTACAGGCAAGCAACAATAAAAATACAGCAAGCGTATTCTTCATAAGTCGGTGTTTGATAAATCAGCTTTGGTTTAAGGCCTAAATATATATTTATTTACCTGTATAACTAAACGGGGTGATAGATTTCAACTCTTTTTTTAAAGCAGCGTTTATTTTCAATGAATCAATAAAAGTCTCCATGCTTTTACGAGTTATTTTTTCGTGATTCCTCGTTAGTTCTTTCAAAGCTTCATATGGTTTTGGATAATTTTCTCTTCGTAAAATGGTTTGAATTGCCTCTGCGACCACCGCCCAGTTATCTTCAAGGTCAGCCTTTAATTTTTGTTCATTTAGAATAAGTTTTTTCAACCCTTTCTCTAACGATTTTATTGCAAGAATGGTATGTGCAACTGGAACCCCGATATTTCTTAAAACGGTGGAATCCGTGAGATCGCGTTGCAGCCTTGATATCGGTAGCTTGGCGGAAAGGTGCTCGAAAATTGCATTGGCCATGCCGAAGTTTCCTTCTGCATTTTCAAAATCTATGGGATTCACTTTGTGCGGCATAGCGCTGCTGCCCACTTCTCCTTTTTTTATTTGTTGCTTAAAATAATCCATGCTGATGTAAGCCCAAACATCCCTGCAAAGATCAATGAGGATATTGTTGATGCGTTTTATGTTATCAAAATGTGCTGCAAGTAAATCGTAATGTTCTATCTGCGTTGTGTATTGCTGACGCTGTAGGCTTAATTTATCTTTAAGAAATTCATTTGCAAATGATACCCAATCTGTTTTCGGGTAAGCGGCATAGTGAGCATTAAAATTTCCCGTGGCGCCGCCAAACTTTCCGGTAAATGGAATATGGCTGAATTGCTGAATTTGATTTTGGATGCGTTCAATAAATACCATCATTTCTTTTCCCAGCATTGTGGGAGAAGCAGGCTGCCCGTGAGTCCTGGCAAGCATTGGAATATTTTTCCAACCTGTTGCCAACTTTTTTAATTCATTCTTTAGGTTTAGAACGGCGGGCATGTATTCATTCTCCATCGCAGCTTCCCACATAAGCGGGAAAGCAGTATTATTTATATCCTGTGACGTTAAGCCGAAATGAATCCATTCCCTGAGATCATTTTCACCAAGTTCCTGGAATTTTTCTTTTAAAAAATATTCAACAGCTTTTACATCATGATTGGTTATTCGTTCGGTGTCCTTAATCTTTTCTGCATCTTCTAAAGAAAAATCTTCAAATATTTTTACCAGCTTTTTCTTAAACGCAGGAGTGATTTTAAAAAACTTTTTTTCTCCTAAAAAAATAAAATATTCAATCTCAACTTTTACACGGTATTTAATTAAGGCAAACTCTGAAAAATATTCGCCCAGGTGTTGAAGTTGATTATAGTATCGCCCGTCAATGGGAGAAATCGCATTAAGAGAGTGAAGCTGCATTGGAATTGATTGAGCTAATGCAGGAAAATGGTGGGTGAATCATTCTCATTGCATTAAATTTGCGCCAAAATTAAAGTAATAGGTTTGCAAACAAAAATAAGGGTTGGTGCAGTGAGTTACCTGAATACGAAACCCCTGATATACGGTTTTGAAAATGGATTGATGGCTGAAAAGGTTGAGCTAAAAATAGATTTTCCTTCAAGTATTGCGTCTATGTTATTGGATGATAAAATTGACATCGGCCTCGTGCCGGTAGCGATACTTCCTGAAATGAAAGAGTATCATATTATTTCGGATTATTGCATTGGGTGTGATGGAGCAGTGGCAAGCGTTTGCCTTTTTAGTGAAGTACCTTTAAATAAAATAGAAAAAATTCTTCTTGATTATCAAAGCCGCACTTCTGTTGAGCTTTTAAAAATTCTTATTAAAGATCACTGGAAGATTGCCCCTGTTTTTGAAGAAACTTATGGTAATTATCAATCAAACATTTCAGGCACTACCGCTGCGCTTGTGATTGGTGACCGGGCACTTGCGCAAAGAAAGATCTCCGCTTACATTTATGATCTTGGGCTTGAGTGGCAAAACTTTACCGGACTGCCTTTTGTTTTTGCTGCATGGATAAGCAATAAAAAGCTGGATGATGATTTTATTGAGTCTTTCAATAAGGCTACTTCATTTGGCCTTGATAAAATAGAACAAATAGTATGCAATAATTTTTATCCTTTTTTCAGCTTACATGATTATTACACCAAATACATCAGTTATGTTCTTGATAAAAGAAAGCAGGAAGGCTTGCAATTATTTCTCGATAAATTACCGGTGAAGAACCCGAATGCAAAATTGGTAAGCCCCGAATTTTAATTACGTGCCCGTCTCAAACTAAAATAATATTTTTGAAAACTTTTTTAGACATACAATAATATGAAAGTAGTAATATTTGCGGGTGGGCTCGGCACAAGGATCAGCGAAGAAACGGATACCAGGCCAAAGCCTATGGTGGAGATTGGCGGCAAGCCCATTCTTTGGCACATCATGAAAATTTATAGTCACTTCGGCTTTAATGAATTCATCATTTGCCTTGGCTATAAAGGTTATGTGATCAAAGAATATTTCATGCATTATTTCTTGCATAATTCGGACATTACTATTGAGCTTGGTAATAATAAAGTTGAGATACACGACACTACCACAGAAAATTTTAAAGTTACGCTTGTTGAAACTGGCCTGGATACTAAAACAGCCGGACGTTTAAAACAAGTTCAAAAATATATAGGCGATGAAGACTTCATGCTTACTTATGGAGATGGCGTATGTGATGTAAACCTGGAAGAACTTTTAGCGTTTCATAAAAGTCATAATAAAATTGCCACAGTCACTTCTGTTCAACTCGATGCCAGGTTTGGCGGGATGGACGTAGATAAAGATGGGGATGTATTGGCCTTTAGAGAAAAAGCAAAAGATGATTGTAAATGGATCAATGGTGGTTTTTTTGTATTGAAGCCCGAGGTTTTTAATTATTTAAATGGAGATGTAAATAATAAAATGTGGGAAGAAGAACCGTTGGAGTCTTTAGCAAACGATAATCAACTGGTCGCATTCAGGCACTATGGTTTTTGGAAATGCATGGATGCATTAAGAGATAAAATAGAGTTGGAAGATCTTTGGAAACATAATGAAGCGAAATGGAAAGCCTGGTAAACCAATCAACATTACAAAATTTTTATAAAGGCAAAAAAGTATTTGTTACCGGGCACACAGGTTTCAAAGGGGCGTGGTTTATTACATGGCTTCATTTGTTAGGAGCAGAGGTTAAAGGATATGCGCTTGCACCGGAGAATGCGGGATCCATTTATAACATTATTATCCCGCATGTCCATCATGAAAGTATAATTGCCGATATAAGAGATAAAAAAAAATTAGAATCAGCAATCAACTCCTTCAAGCCTGACTTTATTTTTCACCTCGCTGCCCAGGCTTTGGTAAGGCGCTCGTACATTATTCCTGCTGAAACTTTTGAAGTCAATGTAACAGGTACAGCAAATGTGCTTGAAAGCCTTGTCCATTTAAAAAATAAATGCACTGCGATTATAATAACAACTGATAAGGTGTATGAAAATAAAGAACAGCGTGTAGCCTATACCGAGAGTGACAGGTTGGGCGGGCACGATCCTTACAGTGCAAGTAAGGCCTGTGCCGAAATAGTTTCCCAATCATTTTCAAAATCATTTTTTAATAATAGCTCCCAGAGTGAATTTGAAAAGACTGTTGTTACCGCAAGAGCCGGGAACGTAATAGGAGGAGGAGATTGGAGCGCTGACAGGATAATTCCTGACATTGTAAAACATTTGCGGGTAGATGAAAAGATACCTGTGAGAAATCCAGGTGCAGTGCGGCCCTGGCAGCATGTTCTTGAACCGTTAGGCGGCTATCTTTTAGCAGGCGGCGTGGTAAACGACGATGCTTCAAAGCAAGGCGAATCATATAATTTCGGGCCGGAAGAAGATGATCACATAACGGTGAAACAGTTGGTGGAGACGGCAATTAACGCCTGGGGAAAAGGGGATTGGGTTGATACTTCCGATAAAACGCAACCACATGAGGCCGGCCTTTTGATGCTTGATATCAATCATGCAAAAAAAGATTTAAAATGGCAGCCAAAGCTTAACAGCCAACTTGCTGTGCAATGGACTATTGATTGGTATAAACAGGAGAAAAATAATTTGTATGACTTTACTTTGCAGCAAATAAAAAACTACGAGGCAAAATGACTTTTGAATCAACGGGATTGGCAGGTAGTTATGTTATCACTCTTCACCCCATTAGAGATGAAAGGGGTTGGTTTGTAAGAACATTTTGTAAAAATGAATTTGCTGAAATTGGCCACAAAGGGGAATGGGTGCAAATGAATCATTCATTTACCAATGACGCAGGAACGATAAGAGGCATGCATTTTCAGCAACCACCATTTTCAGAAATTAAATTATTAAGATGTGTTGCAGGAAAAGTGTTTGACGTGATTGTTGATTTGCGAAAAAATTCAGAAACTTTTTTGCATTGGTTTGGAGCAGAGTTGTCTGCGGATAATTATAAAATGATTTACATTCCGCAAGGCTTTGCACATGGCTTCCAGGCGCTGAGTGACAATTGCCAGTTGATTTATAACCACACGGATTATTACACGCCAGGGCATGAAGATGGAATAAAGTACAATGATGAAATGATAAATATTGAATGGCCAATGCCGGTGACAATTATTTCAGAACGGGATAACAATCATCCTTTGTTGAACCATAATTTTGAGGGATTAAATATTTTATAATGAATTGCAGATTTTGTAAAGCTCCGCTGGAGCATGTGTTTATTGATTTGAATAATTCCCCTGCGTCCAATTCTTTTTTAACAAAGGATCAGTTGAATGAGCCGGAAACATTTTATCCACTTAAAGTTTTTACTTGTACAAATTGTTTTCTCGTACAGGTAGATGAATACAAAAAATCGGATGCTATTTTCAATAATGAATATGTTTATTTTTCATCTTACTCCACAAGCTGGCTTGCTCACAGTAAAGCCTACGTGAAAAAAATGATTGAGCGTTTTCGGTTTGATAATAATTCTCTTGTGATAGAATTGGCAAGCAATGACGGGTATCTTCTACAGTATTTTAAAGAGCAGCAAATTCCCGTATTGGGGATAGAGCCTACGGCAAATACTGCTGAAGTTGCCATACAAAAGAGTATTGAAACTGTTGTAGATTTTTTTGGTGTGAAGCTGGCTAATAAGCTTTCCGAAGAAGGACGAAAAGCCGATCTGTTGCTCGGTAATAATGTTCTGGCTCATGTGCCCGATATTGTTGACTTCGTAAAAGGAATGAAAATTCTTTTGAAAGATAGCGGCATTATCACCATGGAGTTTCCGCATCTCATGCAATTGATAAACAATAACCAATTCGACACTATTTATCATGAGCATTTTTCTTATTTGTCTTTATACACAGTTAAACAAATATTTGAATCTGCGGGCCTTGTGATTTTTGATGTGGACGAGATACCAACGCACGGCGGTTCTTTAAGAATTTTTGCTTCACATAAGAACAATGCTGAGCAGGGTATTTCTGAAAATGTTCAAGTTGTTTTAGAAAAAGAGCTTTCTCATGGTATCGATAAGATTGAATACTACGAAGGGTTTCAGCAGAAAGCATTAAAGGCTAAAATTGATTTATTACAATTTTTGATTGACCAAAAAAATGAAAATAAAAAAGTAGTTGCCTATGGTGCGGCGGCAAAAGGAAATACCTTACTAAACTATTGCGGAATAAAAAATGATCTAATAGAATTTGTAGTGGACGCAAACCCCAATAAGCAAAATAAATTTTCGCCCGCCAGCCATATACCTGTGGTTGCTGAAAGTGAAATTAAAAAAGCGAAGCCTGACTTTATCCTGATATTACCCTGGAATCTAAAGACAGAGATCACCAATCAATTAAGTTATATAAAAGACTGGAACGGAAAATTCGTACTTCCTATTCCTGCGCTTGAAATAGTATAAAATGAAGATCTTAATAACCGGTGCAAGAGGATTTATTTGTAAGTATGTAGTGACGGAATTATTAAAATATGATCATGAAATTATTGCCACAACCTCCAGGCATGAAATTCCCGCTTCTTCAGATCATTTAAAATTTGTTTTTCTCGACCTAAATAATATTAGTGATAAAGAAAATTACTTCGTAAAATTAGAAAAACCGGATGTGCTGATACACCTTGCCTGGCAAGGTTTACCAAATTATAAATCATTATTTCATTTCGAAGATAATTTGCCTGCTCATTATTCTTTTTTAAAAAACTTGGTGAGCAATGGCTTGAAAAAAATAGTTGTTACCGGTACCTGTTTTGAATATGGAATGAAGGATGGATGTTTATTAGAGGATATGGTCACAGACCCGCAAAATCCTTATGCAATTGCAAAAGATTCTTTGCGAAAATTTTTGTTTGCTTTGCAAGAGAAAAAATCCTTTGACTGTACCTGGATACGTTTGTTTTACATGTACGGAAAGGGACAAAATCCGAATTCTTTACTTTCGCAATTAGACATGGCCTTATTGAATGGTGATGAAATTTTTAATATGAGCGGGGGTGAGCAGATAAGAGATTATTTGCCGGTAGAAAAAGTAGCAGAATACATTGTAAAAATTTCGCTGCAAAATGAAGTTAGTGGTATCGTGAATTGCTGTAGCGGTAAGCCCGTGAAAGTGAAAGACTTTGTAGAAAATTATTTAAAAGAAAATAATAAGCCTATCAAATTAAACACAGGTTTTTATCCTTATCCTGATTACGAGGCCATGGCCTTTTGGGGGGATGATACAAAACTAAAAAAAATCATATCTAATGAATGATCCTATAAAGGAATTTGAGCAAGAGAGAATAGGTCTTATAAAAGCTAACTCAGCAAATACAGGCCTGAAAGAAGCCGCGCATAAGTTTAACGTAGAATCCAACAAGGCAAAATATTCCTACAATTTTACGTGGATGGGCAGGCCAATCATTCAATATCCACAGGACATTATTGCCATGCAGGAAATAATTTGGGATATACAACCCGACCTGATTATCGAAACCGGAATTGCTCACGGAGGCTCTATTATTTATTATGCATCATTGCTTGAGCTTATTGGTAAGGGAGAAGTGTTGGGGATTGACATTGATATACGAGAGCATAATAAAAGGAAAATTGAAGAGCACCCGATGTATAAAAGAATACACATGCTGGAAGGGTCTTCGATAAGTGAAGAGATGCTTGAACAGGTGAAGTCTTATGCCGTTGATAAAGAGAAGATATTGGTATGCCTTGATTCAAATCATACACATGAACATGTGTTGGCTGAATTGAATTTTTATGCTCCATTTGTTACGCCGGGCTCTTATATTGTTGTTTTTGATACTATAGTAGAAGATCTTCCTGAACAATATTTACCCAACAGATACTGGTCAATCGGAAATAATCCTAAGACCGCAGTATATGAATTTCTAAAACATAATGACAATTTTGAAATAGACGAAAGCATTGATAACAAACTCATGATAAGCGTAAATCCTCACGGGTATTTAAAAAGAAAAAAGTAAATGGAGTTACGAAAGGAAAATGAGGCCTGGGTGACATTTTGTGTGACAACTTACAAGCGGCCGGAGTTTTTAAGAAATCAGTTAATGTCTCTTTTAAAACAGACATTTCAAGACTTCAAAATTGTCGTTTCAGATAATGATGTTGAAGGAAGCGGACGTGAAGTGATTGAAGAAATTAACGATCTAAGGATTTCATATTCTTGCAATGAAATTAATTTGGGTATGGTTAAAAGCTTTAATAGGAGTCTTCAGAGAGCGAAATCGGAATATGTTGTGATGATTACAGATGATGATCCTGTTTATCCTGAAATGCTTGAGACTCTTTATAACTTGTCGATAAGCTATCCAGGGTTTGGAATATATTATGGTGGGTGCGACATTAAGTGCATGAACCCTGACGTTGCAAGATCTTCAAGATTGAAAGTAGGTACAAATTCATGCCTTGCAGACTTTCCTATTGGAACTATCCGAACATTTCAGGGAAAAGATTTTCCCTTGGCTTATTTTGATGGTGAAATCGGAGGACATATACTTTGGTCAACCGGTATTGTCAAAAGAGATATTGCACTCGCAATTGGTGGTATGCCTGATTTCGGTGCACCCTATAATACTGATTTCGGATTTATAGTTTTAACGGGAGCCAGGCAAGGCGCTGTGCTTTTAAATACTTCGTTAGGGTGTCAGGTAGTTCACGGACAAAACTATGGATTTACAGAAGCGGACTTCGAAAAATTTTATATTACGCCCAACGCATTTTACGACTCGATAATGCAAAATCTTCCTGCTGATGTAGACTTAACTGCGTTAAAAAAACCGCTACAAACGTTTATAGCGAGATGGGTAGTAGAATATGCAGTAGCAATTAAAAAATATATGAGAGATAAGAAAATATCTCAAAAAGATTTTGATTTGTGTGTCAATAAAATCTTTAAAATTTCTTACATACAAAAATGGAAAATTAAATACTACCTGGCACTTAATTTTCCAGGTCTTTTTGAATTAATCCTTCAAGTTAAAAAGAGACTTTTTTAAAAAAAAGCTAAACAATAGAAAATTTCAGCATTATATTACCGGTTCGAAATGGTGGCGCCTATGTAAAAGAATGCGTGAATAGTATCCTTTTACAAACCCATCCCGATTTTAATTTAGTTGTGCTTGATAATGCAAGCTCTGATGGAACTTTAGAATGGG
>JALYYM010000504.1 GCA_030946565.1 Bacteroidota bacterium
TGCTGCTGCGCTTCTTCCCACTTTCTTTGCTCAATGGCTTCGCGAATGCCCGGCAAAGTTTTTACGCCATAACCTGTATAAAAACCCGGCGCATATAAAGTGTGTTTATACCAGCCTCTGCGTGGCAAACCGGTTTCAGTAAGCAGTTGTTGTTCTGCCTTATATAAAGCCTTGTTGAACTCAACAGTTTCGTTACTATTTTTTATTTTATTTTTTGAAAGAGATTCCAGGCTATCTGCACTTTTCTTTAAAGTTTCCAGGGCATTTTGTAAAGGTGAAAAATCAAGGTAAGGCACTGCTGATTTTTCAACAGGAGCAATATATTTTTTCGTTGGGTCTTCACCCACAGCATAGCCGCCCGATTTAATAATTTGATTTTCCACTTCTGTTGACTCACGCGAAGTTTTTAATAGCGTCATTAAATCTTTTGAGTATTCATCAATGGTTGTATATAAATGCGTAAAATCAAATGGAAGTATGTCCGCATCAGCCATTCTTAAAACGGCATGCCCGGCTGTCTCTGCAAGCGCAACGCCATAATAAAAACCGGGATCTTTAAATTTTATATAAAGGTCATAAGAGTCATAGATCGAATGATATTCTCCTGCTGAGTTCTCGCCTCCGTATCCAATATTTAAAGCGGGTATGCCTGCATGTTGTATAAAGGCTGAGTAGTCTGAGCCAGACCCCATCGCATCTATCTTCATATTTTTTTCTTCCAATATTTTTTGTTTTGCTTCTGTGGTTTTTGCCGATATGGCTTCACTTGCCTGCTTGCGTTCAAATACACTAACATTTGTTTGCGGATCAATTACACTTTTTGCAATTCCATCCATTAAAGGCTCAAGTGCATGAGAGCCTTCAACGCCTAAAAATCCCCGGCCATTATCATCTGAATTAATATATACTACTGCTTTTTGTTGCAGTTCCTTTTCATGCTCTTCTACCCATTCCGTAGAGCCAAGCAGGCCGGGCTCTTCACCGTCCCATGCACAATAAATAATGGTACGGTCAGGTTTCCAGCCGGTAGCTATTAAATTACTGATTGATTTTGCTTCTTCTAACAGTGCCGCCTGCCCGCTAATTGGATCGTTGGCGCCATTCACCCATGCATCCTGGTGATTTCCGCGAATAATCCATTGATCAGGATATTTTGCTCCTGCTATTTTTGCAATCACATCATAGCAGGGAACGATATCCCAATTGAAAGCGACTTTCAAATGCACCTTTGTTTTTCCTGGGCCAATGTGGTAAGCAAATGGCAAACCACCGTGCCAATCATTCGGAGCAACAGGCCCATCAAGCGCTTCAAGTAAGGGCGTAGCATCATGATAGCTTATGGGCAACACCGGGATTTTCAAAAGATTAGGCGCCTTCAATCTATCGAGACGCTTTGCATCTTCTGTCGCGCCAACACCAGGTGTAAGCGGGTCTCCGGGATAAATCACCATGTCCATTATGGAACCACGCTGTACACCGTACTCATTTTTAAAAGCGCCTTTAGGGTATACATCACCGGCAAAATATCCATCATCCATTGGATCGCTATAAATTATGCAGCCGATTGCGCCGTGCTCCTGCGCTACCTTGGGTTTTATTCCTCTCCAGCTATGGCCGTATTTTGCAATCACAATTTTTCCTTTTACGCTAATGCCCATTTTATCTAACACTTCATAATCCTGTGGCAGGCCATAGTTTACAAATACCAATTCCGCGGTTACATCTCCATCTGCACTCCAGGCATTGTAGGTTGGCAATTGATCTTGTTGCCCTGAAGTGGCATCTTCTTTTAAAGCAGGTTCTTTCAGCAGCGCCTTGTAAGATGTAGGAGAAGTCATTTCCAATATTCTTGTTTTGGGCGTTGGAAACAATACATGAAAAGTTTCAATCTTTGCATCCCATCCCCATTTTTTATAAAGGCTAAGTATGTACTCCGAGTTTTCTTTGCTTCCGGGAGAGCCAATAGCATGGGGCTTTGCAGAAAGCCTTTTAATATTTTCACCTATATTTTCTTTGCTTAAATTTTTGTCGAAAGAAGATTCAAGGCCGAGTTGCTTTTCAACATTTTTGTCGTTAAAGCCCGCAATAGATTTGGTTTGCGCGAAGGAAAATTGAATAATAAAAAGTGCCGGAAGTAAAATAAGTAGCTTATACATTTGTAAGTTTTATTTATTATAAAAATTATTTCAGCCCTCACTAACTAATTAGAAGTAGTTAGTAACAGCAAAACCATATTGTTCAATAAATAGCTTTTTAAAAGCCGAAATATTATTCTGTTCATAAAACAAAATCATCGCTTTCTTATAATCTATCGGTTGAATGCTTCTGTAAGATAGAGGGCAATATCCATTTCCAATTAATATACCATTGGACGCAGTCCTGGCAGTCCTTTTATTACCATCTTCAAAGGGTTGAATGTAAGAAATCAGCAGTATGGTAAGTAACGCTTTTTCAAAAACAGATTTTTTGCTATTGATAACTTTACAGGAATGTTCAAGATATTCTTTTATCTGAAATTCATTATCAGGCGGAGTATAAGTTGTGCCGGTGATACCGACAACCCGTTTCCGGATGTTTCTGCTTACTCCCAAATTTTCAATCAACAATGAATGTATATTTTCAATAGCAGACACTTTTAAAGGAGTAAAATTTATTCGTTTTTGATATATAAAGTCAATGACCTTTT
>JALYYM010000572.1 GCA_030946565.1 Bacteroidota bacterium
ACTAACATGAAATGAAATTAGCCAAAAATTTATGACACAAGGAAATTAAAACTGATTCATCTTTATGGAAATCAAATGCAAACACAGATTACTTTGTAAAGCATATTGTCATTACGGAGACGCATCACTGGCAACTGATATTATCTACCAAGTGCTAATATCATTCGACTTTATACAAGAAGGGGAAAGGATTAATGCATGCGTGATTAATCATAATTTGTCGAGCAACTCAAGCACCTTTTCTTTTTTTAAAATCAGGTAACCCAGCCTGTCATTGCTAATACCGTCTTTCAGTTTGTAATTAAATATTAGTTGTTCATCGGCAACTTCAGTTTCAAAATATTTAAAATCTATATTGGAATGTGTTTTTAAATCTTCCCCAATTTCATAGAGGTGTGTGGACAATATAAAAAGAGAATTTTTTATTTTAATAAGGCCCTCTATCACCACGGTGCTGCATTTCATTGCATCTTGTATATTGGTGCCTTTAAACAATTCGTCAATCAGTATCAGCCATTTCCTACCGTCATTTATTTTAATAATAGTTTTTTTTATTCTCTGCACTTCATTATAAAAATAACTTTCACCCTTTGAAATATTGTCAACAACATTAATGTTACTTAACAAACCGTCAAAAAGCGAAAGTTGCATTGACTTTACCGGAACACCCATGCCGGTATGAGCTAAGAAAACGGCCGCACCTACAGCTTTGATAAAAGTGCTTTTGCCCGCCATATTTGCGCCCGTTAAAAAAATAAAATTATTTTTTTGATTTAGCTCAACATTGTATGCTACAGGAGACGGCAGTAAAAGGTGGTAGAGGCCACCGGCTTTTAATTGAGGCTCTTCGGAATCAAAAAACTCAGGAAATACAAGGTCATATTCCTTCACGGCCATCGCCATTCCATACCATGCATCCAGTTGGAAATAGAGTTCAATAATTTCAAGAAAATTTTGCTTATAATGATATCTTATAAAGTTCGCAAAGCCCAGCATCTCTGCCATTGAAAGATCACTGTATTTTTTTTTAGATAAAATTTGATTAAGCTGAATCTTATCCATCCGCAACTTTATTTTTTCCAAAACCATCATCAAATTATGCGGTGCATCGGTATTTAAAAAATTAGCAAGAATTTTTTGCATCCCTTTCAGAAAATCAAATGCATGGCCGGTTGAATATTTTACGAGGGAGTAATCCGGCGCATGGAACATTTTATATAAGTATGCTGATGATATAGTAGGCCGGTCAGGAATGCTATCAACAATACTTTCATAAAATTTATGTACCATCAATACAGAGCCGTTGCTGATTGTGAGTGGCCATCTGTCTTCTTTATTAATCAGCAATTGCAGGGTCTTCTGCATATCTTGTATAGAAGCGATATCAGTAAGAGATTTATTTAAAATATCTCTTAGCTTTTCCCTTCCGCCAACTGTTCTTGTAAAATTTATTTTATGAAAAATTGAAAATTCTTCCTCCTGTTCAAAAACTGAAAGATCATTTAATGTCGTTTTATCTGTCTCCATAATCCTAGCATGGGAAATTAAAAGTGTAATAAATAATGAATATAAATAGCGGTTACTGAAAAATACTCAATGTGAAAATGAAAGCCTTCGTCCCTTATCAGATTCATTCCAGTCTGCATTTCCATAATCTTTACCGGAAGTATATACGCATTTTCCATTTACAAAAGTATTTACGATAGAAGCAGGGAAATTGTATCCTTCCATTGGGCTCCAGCCACATTTGTATAAAATATTTTCTTTTTTTACGGAGCTTTTTCCATTCAAATCAATCACTACTAAATCAGCAAAATAGCCTTCTCTTATATAGCCCCTGTTTTCAATTCTGAAGCAATCGGCCACTGCATGGCTCATCTTTTTTACTATGTTTTCGAGAGATATTTTTCCCTCCTTAAAATACGCAAGCATTAATAAAAGGGAATGTTGTACCAGCGGCAACCCTGAGTGGGCATGTTCATAAGGCCCTGATTTTTCTTCTAACGTATGTGGGGCATGGTCAGTTGCAATCACGTCAAGCCTGTCGTCCAGCAAGCCTTTCCATAAAGCATTTTTATTTTCTGCTTCCTTTATTGCAGGATTGCATTTAATTAAATAGGCAAGTGTTGCATAATCATCGGCGGTAAAATTTAAATGATGAACACAAACCTCCGAGGTTATTCTTTTTTCCTTTAATGGAACATCATTTCTAAAAAGATCCAATTCTTTTTCTGTAGAAATATGCAAAACGTGTAAGCGGCTGTCATATTTTTCGGCCAGCGAAACTGCAAACGATGACGAGGCAAAGCAGGCATTTTCATTTCTTATCATCGGGTGGTCAGCAGGTGACAATATCGGTTTTATACTTTTTAATTGTTCATAATTTTCTTTAATTATTTTTTCGCTTTCGCAATGTGTAGCAATCAACAATTCACTTTCTTTAAATATCCTGTTCAGTGAGTTTTCATTGTCAACAAGCATATTTCCCGTGCTGGAGCCCATAAATATTTTCACGCCGCAAATGTCTTTTTTTCTCCTGTTCATTTTTAAGACTTCCTCTGCATTATCATTGCTTGTCCCCATGTAAAAAGAATAATTTGCCAGTGACGATGCAGCAGCAATTGCATATTTTTCTTCCAATAAAGTTTCTGTAAGGGCGTTAGGAATTGTATTGGGCATCTCCATAAACGAAGTCGTTCCACCGGCTACGGCTGCCTTACTTTCAGAATAAATAGTGGCTTTATGGGTGAGGCCCGGCTCGCGAAAATGTACCTGGTCATCAATCACGCCAGGCAGCAGGTATTTACCTTCGCCATTTATTTCAATAACCTTTTCTCTTGCATTGATGGCGCTTTTCACGCTTTCAATTCTTCCATTTTTTATATAGATATCCTTTTCTTCAATTTTACCTTCGTTCACCAAGGATATCTGTTTAAAAAGATAATTTTGCATATCTTGAAATTAATTAATTAAGAATCAAACCCAATGCAAATTTTCAAACGGCTTACCTT
>JALYYM010000544.1 GCA_030946565.1 Bacteroidota bacterium
TTAAAAGACTACAGGCGCATGAATGTTGCCATCACCCGCGCTAAAGAACAACTATTTATAATAGCGGACAGTGCCACACTTGGTGCAGATCCTTTTTATAATTCATTGCTGGCATATATTGAAAAGCATGGTAACTACCGGACAGTTTGGGATTATGCGATATACTAAAACTGGTATTAAGCCAACGTTCATCAACTTTTCTTTCGGTTAACTTTTATCTTTTAAAATAGGCTTTTGTTTATTTCCTGAACAGACATAACAGTCCCGGTTAGACGAATTTATTGCACAAAAAAAAACTCCTTGTAAGAGGAGCTTTTTTTAATCTAAAAAAATATTATCTGTCATCCCAGGCTCTATCCCGGTGCCCGTTATTAAATTTATAGTCGTGGTTATTATTGCCGGGCCGGCTATAAACGTCGTTATTGGAACCGGCATATACGCGTTGATTTGCTGAACTTTCTCAGCTTCGAGCCTTTTAATTATATACTTTTTTTCACGGCGATTCATTCTCCGGTCATTTTTAACCTGCTGAATTTTGAAATCATGTTCGTAACTGATTTTTTGGATCGCCCTGTTTCGTTCATCAATACGGTAATTATTATTTTGATAGATAGAATAATTCCGTAATTCTTGCGATGTCCATAACTATGCCCGCTTTATCTCAATTTATATAAATTAGTCCAGTCAACCAACCTAATTAATTAATGTAAATTAGTCCAGTCATGTGGACTAATTACCAAATTTGCTCGTTTCAAAATCAAAACCGCCCATGAAATATTTATAAGCCTGAGAGGCTGCTCATTTACCCAGTGCCAACTTATAAATACAAAGCACTCGCATATTGCCATTCGTAAATCTTTAAATAATAAGACAGCGCCACTTTTTAATTTTGGTGTTACTATGAATAGCGGATGAATACAGTTATACTTTCTTCCAATTCATTTTATCTATTTAAAAGCGTTTACTGTTCACCGTTAGCTTTACTTTCACTTAGCGGCAACTGAAACAAAGTGCTCGTATAAGGCTTCACTAAACGAAGCGCTTCTTTGGGGCCCCATGTGCCGGCTTTATAAAAATGCAATTGTTTCTGCGGGTATTTTTTCCACGCATCTAAAATGGGCATCACCACTTCCCATGCATTTTCCACCTGGTCGGCACGCATAAATAAGGTAGGGTCACCATCCAATACATCCAGTAACAATGCTTCATAAGCCTCAGGCACGCTTTCAGTATAAACGTCCTGGTAAGAGAAATCCATATCAACTGATTTCAGCTTCATTTCCAATCCCGGCACCTTGCTTTCAAAAAGCAAACTTATTTCCAGCTCCGGTTGTATGCTTATCACCAACCGGTTCGATTCTATATCATCTTTAAATATCCTGTTGGGGGAATCTTTAAACTGCACTGCAATAACGGATGACTGGCGGGGCACAGATTTGGCCGTTGTTAAAAAGAAGGGCACGCCCTGCCAGCGTTTATTATCAACAAAAAATTTAGCCGCTACAAAAGTTTCCGTAGTTGATTCAGGCGCTACCTGTTCTTCCTGCCTGTACCCCTTCCTCGGTTCATCATTTACAATGCCGGCAGTATATTGGGCACGAATGACATTCTTAAATACTTCGTTGCCGGAATAACGCCTTATCCGTTTCAGCACGTTCACTTTTGCATCCCGTATTACTTCTGCTTTATATGCAGCGGGGCATTCCATAGCTACAATGCACATCAATTGCAACAGGTGATTTTGTATCATATCTCTCAAAGCCCCGCTGCTATCGTAATAGCCGCCCCGGGTGCCTACGCCTACCTCTTCTGCTACACTAATTTGTATATGGTCAATAAATTGGTTATTCCACAAGGGTTCAAAAACATAATTGGCAAAACGGAAGGCCATTATATTTTGTACGGCTTCTTTGCCCAAATAGTGATCTATGCGATACACCTGCTTTTCAGCAAATCGGCTGCTTAAAAAAAGATTTAATTTTTTTGCAGTTGCGAGATCAGTACCGAAGGGTTTCTCTATTACAATACGATGCAGCGTTACCAGGTTACAGATCTTATTTTTGTACAACCCTTCTGAAATTATTTCGATAAAACGCGGTGCCGTAGCAAAATAAAACAGCCGGGTACCTTTCTGTTTGTTCAGTTTATCAAAGTTGTCCGCTCTTTGTTTCAGGTTTTTGAAAGTTTCGGCTTTCTGAAAATCTCCCTGGATATAAAAGATATTCGATGAAAACTCCTCCCACTCTTTTTGTTTTGCAACGCCATTGCGGCTAAACTCATTGATACCGGCAAGTAGCTCCGCTTTAAAAATATTTTCATCACTTGCTAAATAATCAATGCAATAGATGGCGAATACCGCGGGCAGGTGATTAGCGGTATATAAGTTATACAGGGCAGGAGCCAATTTGCGCCTGGTAAGGTCTCCCTTGCCGCCGAATATGGTTATCAATGCCGGAGGCGGAGCTTTTTTTTCGTTCATACAAGGTTGGGTTAAAGTAAATATTATGTATCTAATGTTAGCATTAAATTTCGGGCATAAGTAAAGATCAAAACTATAACAAATTCTTTTGTCGACTGATCATCGG
>JALYYM010000576.1 GCA_030946565.1 Bacteroidota bacterium
TCTCTGTAAAAAGAACCGCTACCAGGCAGGACGGTTGATAAGAGATGCAGTTATTTCTCAGTACTTCGCAGATCGGTGTTAGAGTTAACGAGAGTATGCGGAAAGATGTTTATGAGAATTGCGAAAAGATAAATTTAGGCTTCAGAAATTTGCCAACAGTAATTTTTCGAATAAACTATATACATATTTGGTAAAGACTTCAGGAACAAATAACCTGTGAAACACTTATGAAATATGGAGGAGTAAAAAAAATTAAGCCCTGGAGAAATATTCGGTTATTAATTCAAAATGAAATTCATAAAAACCGTCAATTTTTATCCCCGGTTTTTTTATGTAAAACCATGAAGCCTGTTTGTTAAACAGGCACTATTATTATAAGACAGTCTTTGTTAGGACAGCACTTGCATTGGTAAAAATGAGTAAGGATCTATTGAAAATTGCTCGTCAAGTTTTAAATGCGTCTCGCCCAGCTCAAGGTCTATAAATGAGGTGCCTTCCTTAATTTCCCAGAGGTATAATTTTTTATTTACGGGATACTGCTCAAATACTTCGGGAAGCATTTCAGGAAGCAGGCCATTCCAGCATGCTACTTCCAGTTTTTCTTTTTCAGTAAGATGGTTATAGCTAATGCCATCCATTGTTTCACAAAATTGCCGGGAAGAAAAGCTTGTACCGGTGATAAGTAAAATCTCTTTTTGAGTCGAATTTGTTTTCATAATTTTTAATTTTAAAAACATTCAATAGTAAGACGCGAAACCGCTGTATTGTATTAATCTCACTACAAAATATTCTGTTAAATACTTTGTTAGGTACGAAAAAGATACAGGTGGATTATGCTAACTATTACATTTCAAACCCGGTCTTCTGAAAAACTATGTAATACTTAGTCGAAGAGATTTTAATAAAGATAGTGGGAACTGTGAAGCAGATTTGTAATGGGTGTAAATGTAGATAACAATTTCTGAATTTGCAATGCATTGAAAGAAATAATCCAACATGGAAATTATATTTCAAGAAAATTAATTTTATTCTAATGAGGTCTTATCAATTTTCAAACCACAGCCGAAGATTACCAATGTCAAACCGGACTTGCAGCAATAATCAATGTTAGTGGCCGACATTTCTGTCATTAAATGATTTGTCTGTCGTTTGCGATGTTTCCACTGCCTGCTGTTGCCTTATTTTTTACACCGATAACCAGGAGCCACAAACAAATCCCTATTTCGCCGATGCTTGCCGGCAATGTTATATAGCTGGAAATTATTGTTTCATTATAGTGTGGTAAAAAAAAACTTCCAACAAAATCTATCAGATAACCAAAACATCCGGCCATCAAAAAAATACCTAAAATTTTAGGCAGGAACTTTGACTTAAATACTAAATAACCAAACGGAAATAACCAGAGTCCCCAAAATATCTGGTTAATAAGATTACCCTTGTTATATAAATCAAGATAAAATAACACTTGAGCTTGCAACTGCTCATTTGCAACTGCTTTGAGATAGTTAGCACCGCTGACAAGAGATAGGACTGCAAATTTGTTTAGCAGATTTATAAATGAAATAGGAACCTGCACAACTGCAAGTATCACCATCAATATGGCATAAGTTTTATTAACCGGGCAGAGTAATTTATATAAAACAAGAGGTAGTATTAAAAATAATACCCAACAAATTAATTCACTCACTATGCCAAGCTGGAAAAGTAATTCGGAAGAAACTATGTTGTGAAATGTTGCTGATGAATTGTTCCATATAATAAGTTTGGAAGGGAGATAGGCTAAGCCAAAAATTCCTGTCAATACAACAATTAAATATAATAATCCTGCTACTCTTGCAGTCAATTTGTTTGATGCCGTTTTCATCATAATTAGGTCACTATTGATTTATCTCAGTTTGTTTTGTCCATTTCCAGGCATACCATACGATTAACGAAGTGATACAACTTTCCACTATTGCTAAAAATACATAGAAAGCCCGCCAGGGTGAAATTGAAGTTAATGCTATCAATACCATAATAGCTGTAAAGAATACTCCAAAAATAATACTCAACCTTCTGTTTATAATAGGTTTCAATATGATGGATAAGCAAACCATAATTGCAGGAATAGCCAAAAGCACGGATGCTGCAAATAATTTTATGGGGCTATCCAACATATTTACACCATTCACAAGTCCTTGTGTTTTTTTGGGAACATATAACTCAAAGTAATCACCATACAAATAGCAAAGTGTTACAGATGTCCATAGGGCAGCAAGTTTTATTTTGATATTTATTTTACAGTCTTCAAAACTACTTTTGCTTACCTTATTTGAATTCATTTTTCTGGATAGTTAATAAGCGTATTACGTTTGTTCTTTGGTATTGTTACAAAACAAATAAATATTCTCTGCCATTGTCAAATAAAAACGGCCTGCGCTA
>JALYYM010000561.1 GCA_030946565.1 Bacteroidota bacterium
CCAGGCGGTAGTTAAAGACTAACCTTCGTGGATTGATTGAGTGATGTAGAGGAGAACTTAGAACTAATAAGTTTTTAGTGTTTGATACTTGTTTCATAATTTATTGTTTAAGAATTTAAAAATAATATTAGCATACAGTAAATGCAGTAGTGAAGAGAGTTACAGCAGGTTAAGGAGGGAAATAATTTTTCCCGCACACAGAAGGTTTATAATTGTTTATAATTTTTTTAATGCGCACTTTGCTTTCCATGACATTCATCTAATATAATAGTACCATCGAATGTAGCACTTCCGGTAGGGACGTTAATGCTTGCAATACCATGCGCTATAAAGCTGCCGGTTGCTCCCGCAAATCTTCCTGTACCACCTGTAATTATATTATTTTCAGTTATCAGAAGAACACCCGTGGAATCCGGCCCAACAACAGACCCTGTATGAGTTGAATAAATTTCATCTCCATTTTCAGCTGTGATAGTAGCGGTACCAGTAAGTAAAGGAAAATTAGCATCGTTTTCCTGAAGGATAAAAGTTGACTTTCCAATAGGGGTCCCTTTGCCTGTTCCGATAATTATGTTAGGCGAAGGAGAATTTGTGTTGAATTCAGCTTTGAAAGGAACTGTTTTTTTACAAATATCTTCCTTTTTGCAACTGCTAATAAACAGCGAAATGCCTGCGAGCAAAAGAATAAGGCAATACTTAGAGAATGACCTTGGTGGATAAATTGAGTGATGGAGATGGGAATTTGAAACTAAGGAGCTCTTAGTGTTTGGTACTTGTTTCATGATTTATATTCAAGGGTCAAAAAAATATTTTTTTAAATAGTTGCATCAGGGCGAACGGTATTTGTCGTAAAGTCTACAGTTTTGTGTGGGCGCCTCAGACTCTTCCTATTATCAGGTCTGTTCTAACTAACTATATCTGTCTATCTAATATAATAGCAAATCGTTCCATCGTTTGTAAGGCTTCCTGTAGAAACGTTAATGTTCGAAATCCCATGCGTTGTAAAGCGACCAGTCGCCCCCACAAACCTTCCGCTACCTCCTGTAATTGTATTATTATTAGTCACAAGAACATCACCATTTTCATCTGGACCCACTACAGATCCGCTGAAAGTTGTAAATATTTGACCTCCGTCTGCGGTAAAAGTTGTCGTGCCGGTAACTTTAGGGAAACTATCTAAATATACTGTACCCACAAAGGTTGATTTGCCAATAGGGGTTCCTGTACCCGTTCCCGTAATTTGGTGTACTGTAGGAGAAATATCTTGGCCTAATGTCTCGAATTTAGATTTGAAAGGAACACACTCGTTCCTGAGACCCTGCTTTTGGCAACTACTGATAAGAAATGTAAAGCCCGCAACCAAAGCAATGCCTGTAATCAAAAGATTTGAGCGGTACTTAGAAAACGACCTTCGTTGATAAATTAAGTGATGGAAAGGAGAATTTAGAACTAATGAGTCGTTAGGGTTTGATACTTGTTTCATAATTTAATTTTTGAGCATTTAAAAAAAATTATTAGAATATAATAATGCGGTATTGATGTTTGTTAAGCGATGTTTTAAAACCTACTGAAATAAAGCTAAATAGTAGTTAAAGTGTTTACAAGCAAGATTGAGCCATTTGCAATAGCTATTATCAGTTTGAAAGATTGAATGAGCAACTGGAAGGAAATAAAATTATTCTTTCGATGGCTGAAGTGTTTTTAATAAAAGGTCTTTTTTGCTGCGGGAAACATCAACCGCAGATCCATCGCTCATTACAACATACCCGCCTTCTCCCTTTACGTATTTATTTATCTCATTTATGTTAACCAGGTAGGAGTGATGAATGCGGAGAAATGAATGATCTTCCAACATTTCTTCTATGTCTTTTAAGGTTCGCGATACAACTATTTTTTGTTGATTCTTTAGAAACACAATTGTATAATTACTGTCTGATTCACATCTGACAATTGAATCTACGGTTACCATTTGCAATCCTTCCATAGTAGGCAAGGCAACTTTATTTATCTGCGAAGCAGGAAGATGCATTTTATGTAGTAAAATTTCCAGTTGCTGAACTAAAGGCGGATGATTGCGCTCTGTTACTTTATGTACTGCCGCCTGCAATTCATCGCGGTCAATAGGTTTTAATAAATAATCCAGCGCACTGAAGCGGATAGCTTTTATCGCATACTGATCGTAGCTCGTGGTAAAGATTAAATCAAAGCCAGGATCAGGAATTTTCTGCAGCAAATCAAAACCATTCATCTGTGGCATTTCTATATCTAAAAAAAGCAATTGTGGTTTCTGTTCTTTTATTTCCTGTAAGGCTTCCCTGCCTGAATAACAGATGCCCACTACTTTTACCTCAGGGCAATAACGATTCAATAAAGCATCAAGCGCTTCGCAGCAAAAAGGCTCATCGTCAACAATAATTGCTTTTATCATTGAATCAGGATTTAGAAATACTGGAACGCTCTTCAAACCTTTCAAGAAGTCTTATCTTCAAAATCACCTTTGTGCCATTTGCATTTCCTTTGTTATCATACAAATCTTCCATTTCAAAAAAAGCAGTTTCATTTGAATCTTTATTCAGCAATGCCAGTCTCTCTTTGGTAATCTGTAACCCCAAAGATTTGTTCCTTTCTAAAGATTTGCTTTTTAGTTCAGCAGCTTTTGCACGACCTACTCCATTATCTTCTATAATGCAACTTAATATATTGTTTTCTTTGCTGAGCAAAACAGTTAAATGCCCCTGGCCTTCTTTATTCATCAACCCATGCCAGATCGCATTTTCTGCAAATGGCTGCAATAGCAGCGGCGGAATAAAAATGTTTTCGGGGTTAATTTCATTTTTAAAATTTATGTTGTAATCAAAAGAATATTTAAACCGCATTCTTTCCATTTCCAGGTAAAGCCGCAGCATTTCAAGTTCATCATCAAGGGTGATGAATTCTTTCTTAGAATTGTTTAGCACCAAGCGGATAAGCCTTGAAAATTTAGTAAGATAATCAGATGCAGAGTCGCTTTCATTTTTTAAAATAAACCGGTTGATAGCGGTAAGGCAATTGAAAATAAAGTGAGGGTTCATTTGTGCTCTGAGCGCTTGCATCTCCAGCTCAGTTGCTTTATGCTGGAACTCTTCCTGCTTTTTTTCACTTTCTAGTTTTTGTATTTGCAATTCGTTTTCTGCTAATTCTCTACGGTGTGCTTCATTCTTTCGTTTCAGTATAATGTTTCGAAAAATAATTATACTTAGTAAAAGGAGCGCTGCAATTCCCCCAATAAGCATTTTTGTTACAAGATATCTTTGTTTCAATTGTTGTTGCTGAATTTGAAGCTGTTGCTGGCCTATTAATTTCTCTTTGTTCAGCGAAGCAATTTTCTGTTCATAACCATAAGCAGCAAATCTTCCTTTTATCTGGTCATTCAATACAGAATCTTTCATAGTTATGTATTGCCTGAAATAGAAGTTGGCGCTATCTGCCTGAAACAGCCGATCATAAACAGTAGAAAGGATTTGATAACCATCACGGATAAATTGCTTTGCTTTGGTTTGAAGAGCAAGAGTTAATCCTTCCTGCCCATATTGCCGGGCTTCAGAGTTATTGTTCAATGCGAGATACGTTTTTCCGATGTCAAGCAGTGTACGCATAATCTCATTCTGGTCATTCAACTTTTTATGTTCAGCCAATCCAAGTTGAAAGTTTTGTAAAGCATGCTGATAATCTTTTTGTAACAAATAACACTCACCTGTGCTTATCCAATAAACACGCATGTAAACCGTCTTGTCTTTTGAAGGTTTGAATGACTGATAGTAATGCCAGGCGGAATCAAACTGCTGAAGATGACTAAAAACTTCTGCAAGTTCCATTTTAAACCAAATGTCCTCATCACTGGCAATCCGTTGCTTACGGGTTTCCTCATCATCCATTTGAAGAACACGGCGGAAATAGATTAAAGCATTGGGATAATCTCCTGTCAACTCGTACAATTGAGCGATGCCGTATAAGGAGGATGAAATCTCGATTTTATTTTTTGCCTTCAGGAAAAAGTCGTATGTCCGTTGCTTATACAAAAAGGCTTTTTCATAATCTCCGGTTTGACCATAAATACCGCTGATGTAGCCAAGAGCGCTCATCATCTCAGATTGGTTGCGGTTTTGCTTCGCATTTAGGTATCTTTTTTCGGAGTAACCAATGGCTTCTTCAAACTTGCTTTGTGCAAAAGCGGCAGCGCAAAGAAAGTAATAAGTATTAGCCATGCCTTCTTTATTACCGGTTTGTTCATACCATCGAAGCGACTCTTTTCCTAACGCTTCTGATTCGACAAAATCATCATAAAAATGCCTTGCCATTTGTGATTTGCAGCAAAAGTATACGGCCATGCCGTGGATGTAATTGAGTTTTTTTGCTTCCTGATAACCTATGGTTGCGTAATGTTCTGCTGAATCCTTTTGATCATTCACTATATAGAAAGAACTCAATTCATTAAGTTTGTCAATTCTTGCCGTGTCTTTTAATGATGGCAATACTCTTCTAAGGCTATCTATATTTTGTTCAGGACCAATCTGAGATATTGCATTTGAATTAAATGCAAACAAAAAAAGTCCTTGTAAAAAATATTTATTCATAGACTTCATATTTCAGCGGATTGCATTTGCTCTGCATTTTTATGTAGATCTGGAAGCCGTTCTGTCTGCATTGAAAAATAGAAAGATCAGTTACATTAAATTATTTAAGTCGCTACCTTTCCTTTACCATCAGGCTTATAAATTATAACAATTTGGCAAACATTTCGAACTTTTAAAACTACCATTAGATTTATTTTAAAGCAAACTAAAGTGAGCCGTTTGCGAAATGCCAGATCAAATTGCAACTGAGAGTGAGCGATTTGATATTAATTTCCATTTAATAGATAAAACATCTGCCTTTGCGGGCGTGTTCTTCACCTGCAAAAAAACATGAGCTAACGAGCTTAACTGTTTTGTTTTTTCTTTAAAAATTACAAGACAAAGGTTAAAAATATAAGACGGATGAACTATACACCTTTGGGGTATTTTACATATCCCCCTTTGGTAGAGAAAGAAAAAAGGTAAGCGGAATTAGGTTTCAAAGCTGTTTTGCTTTTATTGATTGTATAAAGTCTTCTATGTTTTCTGCGTTTAGCTTTTGCATCATATTTCGGATATGAGCTTTCATTATTTTTTTATTTAGTGCTAAATAATCGGCTATTTGCTCAGGCGAAAAAATCCTGCAGCAAGAAAGCAGCTATTTCTATCTCCCGTTCCACAAGTGCTTCCTGTTTAAATTCCATGATGTGGCTTATGAATAAGTTATAAAAAGAAATCTTTTGGTTAATGACTTTGGATTAAAAACATTACAGCGATGCGTAATAAACTTCAGACCAGTTTTTTATATCTCTATTTGATAAGAGGAATTAAAAAATAAAAGCCGTTGGCAACAATACCAACGGCGTTAAAAAAATTTCTCTATTATTAGCT
>JALYYM010000582.1 GCA_030946565.1 Bacteroidota bacterium
GTATAAAACTGACCTGGTGCAAAAGCTTGATGCCGACATGCGAAACAAAAAATATACGACGGCATTTTGGAAAACAAAAACCGGCAAAACAGTTGACCAATTATGGGCAGAGTATGCAGCAAATCCTGCGATATGATCAGTAAAAAAGATTGCGAAATTGCGACTGCAGGTTTGATAAATTACAAGACGGGCATGCGAAAATTTATTGTTGTTCTTTCTTTAATTGTTCCTCTTGCCACATTTGCCCAAAAGAATACTAAGTCGTTCGAAATAAATGGTACCGTTGACAGCCTGGAAGATGGAACCGAAATTTATCTCAATACATGGGTCAGCTCCAAAAAAACTGACACCGCTATCATACGAAATGGAAAATTTAAATTTGTTGGTAAAATTTCTTACCCCAGTCCTGCCGTAATTAATTTCGGAGAGCAAAATCCAAACGTAAAATTTTTCTGGTTAGAAAATATAAAAATCAGCTTTACAGGTTTTGGAAAAAACCTTGATAAGGCTGTTATAAAAAGCTCAGGGGATAATAAGGAATTCGAAGACTATAAAAATTTAACAGATTCGTTCAAGGGAAATGATAGTTTGATTAATGCTTTTAATGTTTCCTATATAAAAAATCATCCTGATTCATACTTATCGGGTGTTGCGTTGCTGATGGCTATGGGTCGTGTAGAGCATGTTCAGTTAAACTCTATGTATCAAAGTCTTTCGCCCAAAATAAAGAAATCGTTTTATGGTGAAGAATTTGAAAAGCAAGCGGATGCCATCACCAGGAATGGAATTACCCTTTACTTTAATGATAAAGAAAAGTTATTTACTAAGGAGTATAAAAAAAAATTCTTTGATACTTATTTTGAAATATACCCTGCGCTAATTAAGCAATACACAAATGGCCCTAAAGCTGTCACTGTTACGATAGATAGAAAATATGGCGGAGTAGCGTCAGCAAGCGCAGGTGAAATAACTCTTAGTGATGCCTGGTCTGAAAATAATCCCGGTGATCTATCTCTATTAAAACTTCAACTTGAGCTTGTAGCGAAAGATGATTTTGATGGTATGCTTCCTAATAAACCCGCTGCATCAATTAAAAATAAAAGCCAGCCCGACACCATCACGAGAAATGGACTTACGCTTTATTATATTGATTTAGATAACTCTTTTGCCGATGGTTATAAAAAAAAGTTAGTAGAAACTTATTTTGCGAAGTACCCTGAACTGATAAAGGGTTATGATAAAAATTATCCCAAAGCAGTAACCCTTTTCATTGATCCGGATTTTAAGGGGATTAGAAGTACATACCAGGATGCTATACAATTTGGTGCAGATTTTTATAACCAGGATCCTGGTTTCCTGGGAAAGATAGATACGTTAATATCGCAGGATCTTACAAGTATGATGCAATTGTATAGCAGCAATATTAAAAATAAAATTGAGCCCGATACCGTCATTACAAGAAATGGTTTTACACTTAAGTTAACGAGTACCGATAAATCTCTTCCTACAGATTATAAGGAAAACTTTATAAATGCTTATTTTAATAAATATCCTAAATTAGTTGAGCAATACAATAGCTCAAGCCCTAGGATGATTGCTTTTACTTTTGATAGAATTAATGGTATAACAGCAGATTATAAATTTAATTACACGCAGGATCTTACGGTAAATTTTCGTACAGCTAATTCTGACTACCCGGATGATATTACTTCCATGCTTACTGATATTGTTTTAAACAGGAATTTTCCTGCATCTTACAGGCCAGCAAGTAATATTCCATCAAAAAATTTTATTGTAAATAAACCAGACACCATTTCGAGAAATGGCCTTACTCTTTATTTTGATGACCCCGATAAATCTTTTACCGATGCCTATAAAAAAAGATTTGTCGATACTTATTTTGAACAATATCCTAAGCTCATAAAAAAGTACAATACCAATAGTCCAAAGACATTAACGTTTAACATAAATAAAAGTTATACAGGTATAGCAGTAAACTATGTTAACTCAATTGAATTTAACCCGGCCTGGTTTGAAACAAACCCGGAAGACATAGATGTGATAACACATGAACTAATGCATTCAGTGCAAGGCTATGGCTACAACAACGTGCCAATGTGGGTTACAGAAGGTATTGCAGATTATGTAAGGGCGACAGAAGGCATTAATAATGAAAAGGGAAACTGGAGCATGCCAGATTATAACTCTATGCAGAACTATGATAATTCTTACAGGATTACTGCGAGATTTTTTGTGTGGATCACGCAAAATTATAAAAGTGATTTTGTAAATATGCTGGATGATGCATGCCGTAAACAAAACTATAGTGATGCAACCTGGGAAAATATTACCGGGAAAACATTAAATGAATTATGGAAAGCATATGCTGCTAGTCCTGTATTAAAATAAGAGAATTAGGTACAATATTCGCCAAGAATGTAAGAGAAGTGGCTCGCAAATGTAAAATACAAACCGAGACGTCTTTGCGAAAAGTTTTCGAGCATAGGGTTTTTATTTGAACGATGTTTCAGAAAACTTTGTCGCAATCTCCTTGGTATAGTAATACTGACTATTCCAAGGAGATTGCCACGCCGCCGCTGGTTTTGTTAGAATTGTTACATTACTCGGGCGGCTCGCAAAGACATGACTTGGGCAAGTCACGTCTTTGTCTTATGTGTTACGTCTGCAATTTTTCTACCTAATTCTATAAAATAAAGTCAGGAGTAAGATTGATAAAATGAAATTTAGAAAAATGAATTTGCTAAAAGTTAGTATTGGTATTTTTTTTATAACTCCTATTGCGGCATTAGCGCAAAAAAAAGAGAACCTTGTTCCTTACGTAAAACCCATCATCGGTACACAGCGCATGGGGCATACCTATCCCGGCGCCACCGTTCCTTTTGGCATGGTGCAGCTAAGTCCCGACACGGATACCATTCCTTACGAAACGAATGGCCATTACAATCCCGATGTTTATAAATATT
>JALYYM010000596.1 GCA_030946565.1 Bacteroidota bacterium
CTATACAGGCATATTTTAAAGCACACAGGTTTATCGTAAAAAACAAACTCTGGAAATGGATCTTAATTCCGGGGTTGATCTATAGTTTGCTTTTTGTCGCCGGCTTTTTTCTTTTCTGGAAATCATCAGCACATTTTATTGATTATTTTTTTTCCAGAACCGGCATGAAAGTTTGGATGCAAAAAGAACAGGGAAGTTTTCTGAAATTTCTCTTCGTGTTTGGACAAATTATACTCCAGTTCGTGTTGATGCTTTTTTATTTCTCCTGGTTTAAATATTTATTTTTAATAATAGGCTCACCGGTGTTTGCGTGGTTAAGTGAAAAAACGGAAGCACTGCTGCATAATAAGTCGTATCCTTTTAATCTCAGGCAATTTTTTCAAGATGTGATTAGAGGAATAAATATTGCTCTAAGGAATACGCTATGGCAAACCGTGTATTCCATTTCCATTTTAATTTTATCACTAATTCCCCTGCTTGGATGGGCGACGCCGGTGCTTGCATTGTTTGTTGAATGTTATTATTTAGGTTTTTCAATGCTGGATTATACAAGTGAAAGAAAAGGCCTCTCTTCGGCTGAGAGTATTGACTTTATTGGCCATCACAAAGGGCTGGCTATTGGCAACGGCATTGTTTTTTATTTACTGCATGTAGTGCCGGTGTTGGGTTGGATAATTGCCCCCGGTTACGCCGTGATTGCGGCAACGCTGAGCTTACAGCAAACAAAAAACATAACAGAAATTATTCCCGCCACTAATTTATAAAATTAATAATGGTCTATCTTATTCCTTCCTTTTTATCAGAAGATGCCGTAGAAACTATTCCTGCTTATGTATTAGAGGCAATAAAAAACTGCCAGGTAATTTTTGCTGAGAATGAACGAACCGCCCGGCGGTTTTTAAAAAGTATGGACAAAGAAATTGTAATTGATGATTATGAATGGCACACAATTCACAAAGCTGAGAACGAACAAATAAATACATTCAGGCAAAGAATAAAAGAAGAAAAAAATATCGCCATCTTAAGTGAAGCAGGCTGCCCCGGCATTGCCGATCCGGGGCAAATACTTGTTCATGAAGCGCAAAAATTAAATGCAATTGTAAAGCCGCTCGTCGGCCCATCATCAATATTACTGGCGCTGATGGCCAGCGGGCTCGATGGCCAGCGATTTTGCTTTGAAGGCTATTTACCTATTGACAATCTTGAAAGAAACAAAAAACTGAAGCAGCTTGAAGAAGAATCTTTAAAGAAAAGAAGTACGCAAATATTTATTGAAACTCCTTTCAGGAATAATAAAATGCTCGTAGCGATTTTGCAAAACTGTCAGCCCTCAACGCTCCTCTGCATTGCTGTAGAAATAACTTCTTCGCAGGAATGGATTAAAACAAAAACGATTGCAGAATGGAAGAATCAAAAAATTGATTTGCACAAGAAGCCGGTGATTTTTTTATTACTGGCGTAGTGTAGAATCAAGTAGTAAGAATCAGGTATCAAGACAAATCCTAAAACAACAATGACCCTTTTGAATTACTATGTGGTTGTTTGCCAAGATGTGCGTATGCTTTCGCTGTTACTTCCCTGCCACGGGGTGTGCGCATTATAAAACCTTCCTGTATTAAAAATGGTTCATACACTTCTTCCAGCGTGCCGCTTTCTTCGCCAACAGCCGTGGCAATGGTGGTGATGCCTACCGGTCCTCCTTTGAATTTTTCAATGATAGTTGTAAGAATCCTGTTATCCATTTCATCGAGGCCATATTCATCTACGTTCAATGCTTTTAATGCATGTTCTGTAATGGCAAGATCAATAACACCGTTAGAAAGTACCTGTGCAAAATCCCTTACACGCCGCAATAAGCCATTTGTAATTCTCGGTGTACCGCGGCTTCTTCCGGCAATTTCTTTGGCAGCATCGGAAGTAATTTTTGTATTGAGTATAGAAGCCGAACGAAGAATTATTTTTTGCAAAGTTTCTTTATCGTAATATTCTAATCTTGATTTAATGCCAAACCGTGAAAGTAGCGGCGAGGTTAATAAACCGCTTCGTGTAGTCGCCCCAATTAAAGTAAAAGGATTAAGATTAATTTGTACACTGCGGGCATTCGGGCCCGTATCAATCATAATGTCTATCCGAAAATCTTCCATGGCTGCGTACAGGTATTCTTCTACCACATTGCTCAGCCGGTGTATCTCATCAATGAATAAAACATCGTTGGGCTCAAGATTGGTAAGAAGGCCCGCGAGGTCGCCCGGCTTCTCAATTACAGGGCCGCTGGTTTCTTTAATTTTCACGCCCAATTCATTAGCAACGATGCGGCTAAGCGTTGTTTTACCAAGCCCCGGCGGGCCATGAAAAAGAATATGATCAAGCGCTTCTTCTCTTTGCCTGGCAGCCTTTATAAAGATGCGGAGGTTCTCAATTATTTGTGCCTGACCGCTAAACTCTTCGATCACGGCAGGTCTTATATTATTCTCAAATTCCTTTTCCCCCGGTGTTAGAATTTCTTTATCAGTATTTAGATTTTTATTGGCCATTTTTTTAAAAAATCATCTTTGTAAAACTAAACTTTTCTCGGCATTGGGATTCATGCTAAAATATTATAGCAATGTCATTATAACATGCCTTGCAGAAAAAAAATTTCCTATGGAACTTTAATTTCCTATATAAAAAAATTTTAGCATAGCGCTGGCTGGTGAATTGTCTGTTTGTTTTTTTATGGAACGAATTTAGAGCAGCACTCATACAAAAAACTAAAAGCTTTTCATTTTTTACAATGCGCAACAGTCATGAAAATGAAACCGTGTATAAAAGCTTTTATTAAACCTGGAAAAATCTTATGAAACAAAAAATAAAACTCGGCATCCTTGATCAATCAATCGTGCGAAAGGGAAGTTCATCGAGCGATGCGATTAAAGAAACTATTGAAACGGTAAAGCTTGCAGAAGAATTAGGGTATAATCGTTTCTGGATATCGGAACATCATAATGCCGCTTCCATTGCAGGTTCCACGCCGGAAGTATTAATGGTTAAGCTTGCCGATGTCACCAGTAAAATACGCATCGGTTCTGGCGGTATAATGCTGCCCAATCACAGCGCCTTTAAAGTCGCGGAGAATTTTAGAATGCTGGAAACACTTTTCCCCGGCCGCATTGATTTAGGAATGGGGCGTGCCCCAGGTACTGACCGTGTTACCTCAACTATCTTGAACCCATCAAATGATTTTAGTGAAGACAGTTACCTTTTGCAATTAGCACATCTGCAACATTTTTTTAATGATACTGCAGGTACAAGTTATGGCAGCTTGCTTGCCGTACCACAGGCCGAGAGTGTGCCGGAGCAATGGATTTTAAGCAGCAGTGGCGGAAGCGCTAACACAGCGGCTCAGTTTGGAATGGGCCTCGCAATTGCACGCTTTATAAATGGAAATGCAACACCGGATATCGTAGAAACGTACCGTAAAAACTTTAAACCTTCAGAACAGTTTCCTGAACCAAAAGCAATGCTTTCTATCTCCGTATTATGCGGTGAAACAGAAGAAGAAGCCAGCAAAATGCGGAAGCTGATGGACTATCGCTTGCTGCAATTTGAAAAAGGAAACTTTGATAAGCCGGGCAGTTATGATTCTATAAAAGGCTATATATTTTCTGAAGCGGAGCTTGCACGAATTTCTTATAACGGTGGCCGCGTGGTTTCAGGTACAAAAGATGAGGTGAAAGAACAACTCACAAAGTTGGCAAATGATTTTGACGTTGATGAAATAATAGCCGCTACCATGACGGATAGCGAAGCCAACCGGCGCAGGTCTTTCGAATTGCTCGCAGAGGCATTTGAGCTTGAAAAATCATAGAAAGATTACAAAACACTTAAAGCAAGTTATTTCTACCTGATGACCAGATGAAGGTGGCCATCAGGTAGATTTTTTTTGGTGTATCATTTTTAGTTTCTATATTCGAAGTAATTGAATTCTTTACTGTTAGCCTCTCCAACTTCAACAATCCAAACAGAGAATACAATAAATTTTTTTAGCCCCAGCCTCAGAAACAAAAACTTTCATAAGTTATCAATCCCAGGATTGATTTCGTATTTATTTCATCATTTTAAAAATTTGTAAAGTCATGCAATCTGAATCAGCAGGCGATAGTAAGTCAACAATAAAGTTCCAGGTTATGGTTATTAATACCGTAGAGCTCAATAAGGTTTTAGAAGATCCGGACTTTGATGGCATAACGCTGCAACTTAGCCAGGCTATCGGTAATAATGCAAGCGGCGGCGATCACAAATTTAAGTTCATTGCTTATAAACACTTTTCTTCAAAGAAAAAACAGGAGCAAATAACCGATCCAAAATTCTTCGCAAGTAATAATGAAACATATAAAGATGTGGAAATCGGAGATAGCTTCACCACCCACTTTGGTAACCTGAAGCTAACCCGGGGCGACATGAAGGAAAATGTAGACACCGATGAATATCCTTATTTGATTTTATCTCCAGACCATGGCACAGGTGACTATGCGAATTATATAATATTTCATGTACTTTATACTGATAATTTAAATGCTGCTCAACCGCAGCCGCCGGCGCTTTCACGAGGTATGTCCTCTCCCGGAGGAAGTAAAGTTATAAACCCTTCTCCTCCGGCATAGAGAGCAAAACATTGCGATAAAATGTTCATCGTCGCAATTTATTTATTTACCTAAGAATATTTTATAAATGCTATTTGGAAAACTTAAAAATGTTTCAAATAGTATTTTTTTTTAAATGATTTTTCAAAAAAGTACTAATAAAAAACTTTTTTAAAATTGGATAAAAGAAAAATTAGTAGAGAAAAATAAAGCAATACGATTAGGCCGTTGCGAAGAAAACGATCCGATTGCTATCGGATGAAAGGTTTGAAGGAAATAAATAGAAATATGACTACCAAAACTAAAGAAAGAATTATCAGGCTTATCGTCTACGTTATCATAGGCTTTGTGGTGGCCTTTTTTGTGGCATCAAATGAAAAATAAATAACCGTGAGCGAAAAAGAAAAAATAGATCAGGAAACCGACAATACTCAACTGCAATAGAGAACAAAACTGTAGAACAACCTCAAAACTGAAGCAATGGAAGTACATCATCATTCACACGTAGATCCCCATAACCATCGGGAGAAAAATTTCAAAGAATATTTCCTGGAGTTTGTAATGATATTTCTTGCCGTAACACTTGGTTTTTATTGCAGAGAATATTAGAGAATATTTATCTGAAAGAAAAAAAGAAAGTGAGTTTATTAAAAGTATGATTGCCGACTTAAAAAAAGATACTGCCAATTTTAGCATTTATGAATTCAGTGGCAAAGTGGTAGTTAACAATGTAGATTCGTTAGTAAACCCTTTTGAGATCTCCGCAAAAAGATTCACAAACATCGGCGCTTTATTTCATGGCAAGAACCATTATTTCCAAATCATACCCTTACATTGTTTCTGACCAAACTTATTCTCAAATGAAAAGTTCGGGTAACCTGATCATGCTGCATTCTCAAACCATTGCAGATAGTATTAATAATTATTATTTTGATGTGGGCACTATTGCATCGCAACAAAATTTTATAAACAACTTTCTATTAGAATATATCAAAACAATTTGAATGATGAGTGAAGAAGAAAAAACAGATCAGTCAGCAAACTACGAAATGGTTCGAATCTATGGCTCTGCAAAGTTTATGAAGTGACAAGAGCGTAGCTTCGGCACATGTTGTAACAACGGATTTTAATCCGTTGAAAAATGAGAGCCATAGGCTCATTTATATAAGATGTATTAACTAAAAGCTATAAAAAAGAATTGAATAAATGAATCCGCATCTTCATCAATAGTTAAATTCGCGACAATGAAAAGTAAAATATTTATAATTCTTTTTTTAGTAAGTAATCATATTCTAAATGCACAGCAGCAAAACTTCACAGATAGTTTGAGGGCTGTTATAAACCAGCAAAAAGGCGATACAACTGAAGTAAATGCACTGGCTTATTTAGCTAATGAACAAACACAGCCAGATTCAGCAATTAAATATGCACAACTGGGATCGTTATTAGGACACCAAATAAATTACAAGAAGGGCGAAGCAGATTGCAATTTAATAATTGCCACTGCAGCGACTAATTTTATTCAAGGCCTACAATCCGGATTAAAGGCGTTGGATATTTATGAGAGCTTAAAAGACAAAACCGGAATTGCTTCAGCGAATGGAATGTTACAAGCCATTTACAGAACTATAAAAGATTATAGGGAATCTCTTGCTTATGCCTTTGAAGCTGAACAAATAGCTGAAGCTAATAATCTAAGGGGAAAAATAGTTTTTCCGGGGCATCGGCTTGCCCCGTTATTTTTAGCTGAAATAGGAGGAACTTATGTACTAATGGATCAACTGGACTCTGCTTTATTTTACACTCAAAGATCAATAGATCAACACGAGCTTTTTAATGGAGCAGAATGGAATTTCCCTATTTATCTCCTGGCCACTATTCAAACCATGCAAGGAAAGTATAAGATTGCGCTGGAAAATTATCGAAGGGCTATACCATTAGCTATTCAAAACCATGTTTATCAGGATACCCTGCAAATATTTAGCGGCATGTCCACTTTATTTAAAAAGACAAGTCAATTTGATTCATCAATTCACTATGCTCAAATTGTTTCCCGGTCTTTAAACCCGTTATTAGAAATAAAAAACCTTTTAGAAGCAGTTACAAACCTGGGGGAAGATTATAAACTTAGGGGTAATAAAGACAGTGCGATTAAATATATTGAGTTAAGTCATACTTTGGAAGACAGTATTTTCAGTAAAGATAGAGACAGGGAAGTACAAAATATTACGTTTAATGAACAGTTCAAACAACAGGAAATTGCATCTGCCCAGGCAAAATATAAAAGCAAAATACAGCTTTATGGGTTATCTGCCGGCTTGTTAGTGCTTATTTTAATTGCAGTCATCTTATGGCGTAGCAACCGGCACAAGCAAAAGGCAAACATTCAAATAGAAGAAGCTTACAGTGAACTTAAAGCTACCCAAACGCAACTGATTCAATCAGAAAAAATGGCCTCACTTGGTGAACTCACCGCAGGCATCGCACATGAGATACAAAATCCATTGAACTTTGTAAATAACTTTTCAGAAGTAAATAAGGAACTAATCGATGAAATGCAGCAAGAAATGGACAAAGGAAATTATATTGATGCAAAAAATATTTCAAATGACATAAAAGAGAACGAACAAAAAATAAATCATCACGGCAAGCGTGCTGATGCGATTGTAAAAAATATGCTGCAGCATTCACGAAGCAGTTCCTCACAAAAAGAACCAACAGACATTAATGCATTGGCCGAAGAATATTTAAGACTGAGCTATCATGGCATGCGTGCAAAAGACAAGGACCTGCCTACCGGACAGGCAGGATTCAATGCAACAATTAAAACAGATTTTGATGAAGCTGTTGGTAAAATAAATATTGTTCCGCAGGATATAGGGAGAGTAATATTAAATTTATTCAACAATGCTTTCTATGCAACAAATGAGAAAAAGAAAATTGCTGATGAAAATTATAAACCAACTGTTTCAGTTCAAACAAAAAAAATAAATGATACACCCCATAGCTATCGGGTCGAAATAAGAGTTGAAGATAACGGCTACGGCATTCCTTCATCAATAAAAGAAAAAATATTTCAGCCATTCTTTACAACGAAACCAACAGGACAAGGAACAGGCTTGGGACTATCGTTAGCCTATGATATAATAAAAGTACATGGTGGAGAGATAAAAGTAGAAACGGAAGAAGGCGAAGGAACAACATTTATAATTCAGTTACCTTTTGCCTAAATACAATTCATGAAGTCAGTAATACTTTTTATTGTTTTGTTATGTGCTGAAATTTCTTATGCGCAGCAATCACAAACCGATAGTTTATTAAAAGTACTTGCTGCAACAAAAGAAGATACCGCAAAAGTTAAGTTATTATTACAGTTAAGCGGTAATTATGACAAGAATGCAAACCCTGATTCAATTTTTTTATTTGCAAATCAAGCCTTAAAAATATCGCAATCTGCAGGTTATGAACAAGGTGAATTTGAAAGCAAGAATCAAATTGCTGAATACAGTT
>JALYYM010000586.1 GCA_030946565.1 Bacteroidota bacterium
AATATTTAAGACATATCCTAAATTAAAAGAGAAGCCATATTTGGGGCAATCATTTTTGGTCAAGAGGTTATTTTGTTTCGACCGTGGGAATAGATGAAGACATGATCAGAAGGTATGTAAAATATCAGGAAGGAGAGGAACGGCGTGAAGAAGGTCATAGTCGGGAATTCGATTTGTTAGAAGGTGGTTGTTTAATTCGGCTTTGTTCGTGTATTCGTATGGCATTCAATAACTTTTTTATCAAACATTATTATAATGAAAAATATTCTTTCGTTTATTAAAATTTTTTTTGAAGTCATGCTATTTCTATTGACGGATATTTATGTTATAAATAGCAAAATTTTATGAGGATAAGATAACAATAGAAGCTGGTATGACAGTTTGTATGATATCAACAGCCCTTTAAATGTTTTGAGTCTTCTATCTAATCCAAAAACTTTTTTATTGATAGTTCCTTATCGAACCAGTTGCATTATCATCAGAAAGTATTTGCAGTTTATACAGAATTAAATTTCTCGGCCGGCAATCTCTTCGATGCTAAGACATCCGTTTTTGGGTCAGGCTTCACCGTTAGTAGCTTCAGCGAATTCCATTAAGGACGTTTGGAATAAATTTCACCTGGAAGTTTGGTAACCTGGAATTAAAAAAAGATAAAGACGATAGCCAGATAAATTTGAACGCTTCTTCAGTAGAATAACTTTAGTATACCAACGCTTAGCAAGGCAACTCCAACATAAAATCCTTCACTACTTAAATTTGTAACAATGTTGAAATATGTAATGTGTTTTGTACTCCTTTGGCCCGTGTTTGCATTTAGCCAGTCAACAATTGATAGTACAGGCAGTAATCTTACAAAAGAAGATGCGCAGGCTGTGTTAGATCTTCACAACAAGATAAGGGCCGATTTGGGTATACCTCCGTTAACCTGGAGTACTGACGTTGCTGCTTTCGCCCAGCAGTGGGCCGACTCTTTGGCCAACTTCAACGATTGTAATATTAAACATCATTCGAACGAATTAGGGTATGGTGAAAACATATTCGGCGGCAGCCCCGCTGCAGCGTTCAAGGGTATTGATGCCGCAAATGCGTGGCTCCAGGAAAAAGAAAAATATACTTACTCAAAGTTAGGCGAAGGCAATTGGTTCGAGACTGCTCACTACACACAAATGATCTGGAAGACGACCACCGCGGTAGGCCTGGGTATGGCCACTTGTCCATCGGGAGGCATAGTCATCGTCGGTAACTACAGCCCGGCAGGAAATATGTCAGGGAATTATCCTTACTAATTTATCAAACAATTTTTTGCTAAAATCCGTACAGCATTATTTGTACACCCGCCGCGTAAACTACAAGTACAAATTTCGTACAAGCATTAGCGTTATATTGTTTTCTATACCATCCAATAGTATATGTAATCGTCAGTATTGTACAATTAATTAATTAGATAATGTGTGTAGTTATTTCATTTTTAAAGAGGTACTTTTTCTGCTGAATAATATTTTTCGCGGCCATTGCAAAGAATTTAAATGGCTGGCCTGAGATTAATTTTATAGATTTGAAAGGAGTAGCAACTTACAGAAAAGCCAACTTAGCTCAGATGGCAGAGCATTTCATTCGTAATGAAAGGGTCGTCGGTTCGATTCCGATAGTTGGCTCACATTGTTTAAAGAGCTAATTCACAACTAAACCGTTGGGCTATTTTCTTCTATTCGTTCTTTAAGCACAATGCTAACATTATCACCATCTTCCTTTTTTATCATTTTACGTATAGCCGCATTAACCGGCAGTTTGTGTGCCTTCCATCACCTAATGCCATGAACGAACTTTTGAAAGGTTGCCCGTCAATTGTGCCTTTAACTTTTACCAAACCGCGTGTCTTAAATAAATCAACAGACTCGGGTCATACCAGATATGTCCAGCCGCCTTTGTTCGGGCTTTTTTGAAGCGTTGCAGAAAATTGTTTGTTGAGCTTGCTAATGATTCAAAGATTATTATTAAGTCTTTTGCTTGGCAAAAATAAGATCATAAAGAGGAAACAGAAGCTTTACCAATTGCATTATAATAATGGCGGGTGATGGCATATTAATTGTAACAAGTAATATTGGAATTTATTTTTAAACTTATAAAAATACTTGATATGTCTAATGAAAATGAAAGCTTAGGTAATAAATTAAAAGATGCCGCTGACGATGCAGGCACTGCAATTCATAACGCAGCAAAGGATGTAAAAACTGGTGTGCAGAATACAGCCAATAATGCTGACAATGAAGTTAATAAAGCTGCTAACGATGCAAAAGCTGAAGGTGGAAACATCTTTGATAAGGCCGGTGCCGCTATAAAAAACACGTTTAGTGATGCGAAAACTTCTTCTGAAAATGCAGCCAACTCTGCAAAAAATGAGTCAGAAAAAGCGGCTAACAAATTGGATAACGAAGCCGATAAAGCGGCACGTGATAATTAATCCACAAACACTTTTACTAAACCGGGATATTTCTTCCCGGTTTTTTTTGCCTCCGGCAAAAGCAAGTAAAATATTTTAGCATCGGTATCGCGTTTATAAGTTAAGAAGGAGAAATATAATATTCGTTACCTCTGTATAAAGGTGTAAAATGAACTTACCATATTTCTATATATTTACTTTGATTTATTTCTATAACAATTAAATTACTCAACATGATGAATGTATTAAAAGCCTTTGTAGCGGGCGTTACTGTAGGCATATTATTCGCACCACAAAGCGGCTTAAAGACCAGGAAGAAAATAGGTAAAGTATTTTCAGGCTATAAAGACGATGCAAAAGATTATTTGACTGATGCTGTAGATGTAGTTGAAACCAAAGCAAAAAAAACGAAGAAAGCAATACGGCATTTGTAGTTAGCAATTTCTTTTCGATTTTGCAGCCCTATTCTTTCAAACTTAACGCATTTAAATATTCGGGTTGGCCCCTGGAAAATAGTTTCTCTGATGACTTTGCCTGCCGTTGATATTTGGCATGACGGCTACTAAATATTTATTATCGTGATCAGGAATTTTTATTTTATAATAATGCTTCTTATTTTTTCCTGCGCTAATGTTGAAAAAGATCAAACAAATTCAGAAGAATATAATGAACCTTATCGCCCGCAAGTTCATTTTTCTCCGAAAACCGGCTGGATGAATGATCCGAACGGAATGGTATTTTTCAATGGGAAATACCATTTGTTCTACCAGTATTACCCTGATAGCACTGTTTGGGGGCCAATGCATTGGGGGCATGCCACCAGTGCGGATTTGGTGCATTGGGAGCAACAACCCATAGCGCTGTATCCTGATAGCCTTGG
>JALYYM010000626.1 GCA_030946565.1 Bacteroidota bacterium
GGTCACTTATCCTAAAACTAAATGGCGGCCTTTCATTCGGCTCTACTTCTAAAACTCTTCGCACTATTTCAAGGTCACCATCTAATGTTCTGTATTTCTTAAGCAGGTGTTTTAAGTCTTTTTTAAAGTCATCCAATTCTTCAAAAGTCATGGCTCTTCAATTTCGTTACCATAATTTCTTACGGAGAAGGGAGGTGTTCTGTAAAATGCCAATTCATAATCAATTATCTGCCCTTCCTTAGATGCTTTCCACGGCATATCATTATGGGAATAATCACTTATACTCGAAGCAGACCAATCACTCATTTGCTCAATCACTTTATCTATTACTTCTTTTTCGCTTGCCATTAATTTAGTAAGGTCAGCTTTCTGTAATGGCAAATACCTTGTTTGCAGTTTATTAAAATATTCAGTTTTTATTTTTTTAATCTCTCCCTTTTCAATCATGCTTGTTACAATTTTTTCAAAGCTTAGGGGAACCGGGCCATAGGGTAGCTTGCGATAGCGGGCACCCGATAGATGCCCTTCATACAATTCGTAATAATTAAAATCAGAGAAGTAAAGCAGTTTGTACAGAAAGGTTTCACCAACGTTGGGCTTACCTGCGCAGCGTTCCATTATATACAACAAAATATTTTTAAATTTAGATACGCTCAGCGAAGGCACAGAAATTCTTTCCTGTTGTTTTTCTTTAGTCCTGAGCTTGCCGAGGGGTTCTTTTTTTGTCCTGAGCTTGTCGAACGTCCTGAGCTTGTCGAAGGATTCCTCTTTTGAAGTTGTGAACTCCTTTCCTAAAAACTCATCCAAAGAAAATTCAAGCAAGTGGGATAATCTTAAAAGCTCTCTTACATTTACAGAACGGTTACCCAATTCTATCTGAGCAAGTGATGACCTCGGAATTGTAAGCTCCTTCGACAATTCATCCTGGGATAATCCCTTTGTTTTTCTCATCTCCATGATTCTTTTTCCTATTTCTTTTTGAGAAAGAGTATTTGGCATATTGCAAGGTTTTTATTAATGCAAAAATATATTTTGTTTTATAATCAAACAAAAAATTGTTTGAATTTTGAACAAATCAAAATTCTTTTAAATAAAAAACCCTGCAAATTTCTGCAGGGTCAAAGTTTATTTTAAAGCCCGGAGCTTATTTATTTTTAATTATTAAAGTTCCAGCCATTACATCATGCAGGGTTTGTTTTTTAGGGCTCCATAACATCATAAGGTATCCTATGAAAAATATGATCGCAGAAACGAACTTTCCAAAGTACCTTCCCGTGGCCCTGGCAAAAGTTATTCTTTCACCTTGCATATCTGTAACTTTTAATCCTAAGGCTTTTTTGCCAAATGTAGCCTGGTTATTTCCTGATTCCATTATGGCAAAATAAATCCATTGAATAGATACGGCTATTATATTTTGACTAAGCATCATAGCGGAAAATTCCTGTGCAGGCCCACCCATACTGTATTGTAGTAAAGCTACAGGTATGTAAAGGATAATGCCGTCTATAATTGCTGCGGCAAATCTTTCCCAAAAACCGCCGTAAACAGGCAAAAATTCTTCAGTTAAAAGATCCTGAGCTGGTTCTGTTTGATACATATTTTTAGATTTGGTTAAAAACAAATATAGTATTTCAGTCAAAATAATTTTTTAGCAGATAAATAAAAAACAGAAGCACAAAACAATGACATATTGATGCTGAATAAAAATTCAATTGCTTGTAACATTATCTTTATTTTTATTCAACAAACAACGATTGCAAATTCTTAAATAATCAACTATGGAATATCCATATCAAATAACCTCCGCAGAACAATACAAAGAACAATATCAAAAAAGCATAGACAATCCTGAATCTTTCTGGGGCGATATAGCCGATAATTTTTATTGGCGAAAAAAATGGGATAAGGTTCTCGAGTGGAATTTTAAAGAGCCGAAAATTGAATGGTTCAAAGGTGGCAAACTAAACATCACCGAAAACTGCATTGACCGCCATCTTGAAACTATGGGAGAAAAGCCCGCCATCATTTGGGAACCAAATAATCCGGAAGAAAGAACGAGAGTAGTTACGTATTCAAGATTACATAAGAGAGTTTGCCAGGTGGCACAGATGCTGCTAAATAACGGCGTAAAGAAAGGTGATCGTGTTTGCATCTACATGGGCATGGTTCCTGAACTTGCGTATGCGGTTTTGGGCTGTGCAAGAATCGGCGCTATTCATAGCGTTATTTTCGGAGGATTTTCTGCGCAAAGTATTGCAGACCGTTTGGGAGATGCGAAGGCAGAATTCATTATAACCTGCGATGGCGCTTATCGTGGAGGCAAAGACATTCCGCTGAAAAGTATTATTGACGATGCGCTTATTGGAAATAAAACGGTGAAAAAAGTAATTGTCTATACACGAACAAGAACACCTGTTTCAATGATCAAGGGCCGCGATGTTTGGTGGGAAGATGAAATGGATCATGCATTATCCCAGATAGAGAAAAATAATATTGTGACTATGCCTGCGGCCGAGATGGATGCAGAAGACCCGCTCTTTATTTTATATACTTCCGGTTCAACCGGCAAACCAAAAGGCGTAGTACATACTATTGGCGGCTACATGGTTTGGACAA
>JALYYM010000627.1 GCA_030946565.1 Bacteroidota bacterium
TTTCCTTCTGAGTTTAACCCGTTACCAATAACAGGATTTGGATTTGTCTCATTGGCTGCACTTGTAGCCCATGATGGTGCTACATTATGCGTTAAGGTTAAATACCTGGCGCCACGTTTATACAGAGCTTCCAATTTATTGAGATCATTTTCTATCATGTGGCCGCCTTCCACGCCAAACATAGCAGCGATCTTGTGTTGCTTTACTGCTTTCATCATTTCGGCATAATTGGCAACTTTTACAATTTTGCCGGGGTTACGTGCAACCACTGCATCGAGGCTATCCATTTCCCTGTTGGCATAGGCGTACGCATTTTTCAGACCGCCATCACAATACACAGAAAAAATTTGAACATCCAAACCACCTTTTTTCCAGCGTGCTAAATCGCTATGAGTTTTGCCGGTAAGATCCTGGTCGAAAATTATTCCTTTATCAGCAGCCTTCATCAGGATGTCATTGTGTGTGTCGACTACAATTGCTTTGCGGTGAATTTTTTGGTAGGATTGTGCATGTATCTGCTGTATAAAAGCACAGCTAAGGAGGATTAATATTTTTAACTTCATTTAATTCGGTTAATTGTGGTCAAAGTATTTATTTATTGCCGTTCCATTCATTATTTTTTCTATCTACATCGGGCAATACATTTTCAGGATCAAGTATTACTTTATCTATTTTATTTTTAGAAGGATATTTAAAAGTCCAGGTACCGCCACGCTGCCAAACTTCTACCGGTAATTGTATCGTTCCCGCTTCACCGTTAGTTTGAGTAATTTTCACGATCGCGGGCAAGATCATTTTTTGTTTGTTGGTGACAGTGATTAGTGCGCCTTTGGATGGATCCTCATCAACATATGTTACAGAAGTAATTGCCTGGTCAAATTTCCATGTGGTAAAGAACCATTCTTTCCAAAACCAGTTCAGGTCTTCGCCGGCTGCGTTGTTGATGCAATGAAAGAAATCATAAGGAGTCGGATGTTTAAATGCCCATGCTTCAGTATATTTTCTAAAGGCATAATCAAAACGTTCTTTGCCGACCACTACCGTGCGAAGGAGATTAAGGCCATAAGCTGTTTTGCCGTAAAACTGGTAATGCTGTTCTTCATTCATTGCATCAGATACTGTCATCAATGGATCTTTGTATTGCATGAACTGATTGTAATCACGGGAGGCAAAGAAGCCTTTATCAAAATAAGCCGGATCGGTTTGATATTCACCATTATTGAAAATGTCGCTTGCAATATAATTTATGTAAGTGTTGAAACCTTCATCCTGCCACATGTATCTTCTTTCATTGCTGCCCACAATCATCGGGTACCAGTTGTGCCCAATTTCATGAGCGATTAAAAACCATAAGCGGGCTTTTGTTTCTTTATAATTATTAAAGATCATCCCCGGGTATTCCATACCACCGGTAATACCTGCATTGCTCACCGCAACATTCCAGGGGTATTCAAAAAAGTTTTTGGAATAAATCTCTATACTTGCTTTTAAATATTCTGTTGATCTTGTCCATGCTGTATCACCCATGCTTTCAATGGGATAACAAGACATAGCAAGTGCTTTACGGCCCGAGGGTAAATTAACTTTTGCTGCGTCCCAAATCATTGCTTTGCCCGCAGCCCATGCCACGTCTCTTGTATTCTTCATAGAAAAATGCCACGTAAGATTGCCTTTGGTTGTTGGGCGTGTGGAAGCTTTGCCTACTTCATCGGCGCCGATGATGGTAATTGTTTTGTCACTTGTTTTTGCGAGGGCAAGTCTTTTTATTTCCTGCGCTGTTAATACTTCTGTTGGGTTTTGTAAATCTCCCGAACCGTAGATAATCATCTCCGAAGGCGCCGTGATGTAATATTCATAATCTCCATAGTCGCAGTAAAATTCACCGAGCCCCATGTAGGGTAGGGTGTTCCATCCTTCCACATCGTCATACACACACATGCGTGGATACCATTGTCCTATTTGATATATCACACCACCTTTCGTGTATTGTCTGCCGAAGCGGCCTGCGCCATCCAACGGAATATTAAAACTGAAATTCACTTTTATGGAAACCTTGTCGCCTTTTGCAGTCATTGGTTTTTGCAAACGAATTTGCATTCTTGTGTCCGAAATGATGGGTTGTGTTGTGTAAGTTTTTCCGGCCTGGGTAATGGTTATATCTCTTATTTGGTAACCGCCATTAGTTTCACTAACTGAACTAAAATAGTTGCCGGGATACCTGGTAGCAGCAACCGATCTGGATGATGATTTAAAAATATTTTGATCGAGTTGAAGCCATAGATAATCCAATTGATCAGGACTATTATTGGTGTAAGTAATAGTAACATCGCCTGTAACTGAAGTGTCTTTTTCACTCAATGTAGCATGGATAATATAGCTGGCATTATTCTGCCAGTACATTGGACCGGGTATTCCCCTGGCAGATCGAAAAGCATTGCCAGTAGGCAGATTGAAGCTTTGGGCAAAAAGATCATGGGGATTATAGGTTGAATCTCCATTTACATTTTGAGCATTTAAAAAGCAGAGAGATAACAACAATTGCATGAAGAGCAATAGTATTTTTTTCATGGTGTGATGGTTGAATTGTTTTTGAAGTAGCACATCTAGTTTTGTCGCAAATCTTTTAGCCTTCATTCGTCTCTTTTCTAAAATATCTCTTTTCTCATTAACATGTAAATTTTATTTCCCGCGAATGGAGTTTCTATTTTATTCCTGATGATATTTTTACTTTTTACTATCAATAGTCAAAAGTAAATTTTAGGTAAAAAACCTTCGGGGTAGTTGATCTTCATTAAATATTTTTGATTATTATTTTTCCTGCAACGCTTCCTCACGTGCATCTAACCAAATGTATCTTCCACCGCTTGTAACAATCATCGTCGCTTGCGGCATTCCAGTCTACCCATTCTTCATCGGTCATACTTTTTCTCCATGCCATGAAGGGCACAGCATCAGGGCCTACAGGATGCCGTAACTGCCAGGTTTTCACCATTGGCTATTTCCAAAATCTTTTCAGCCACCATTGAAGGCTGGGTTGGCGTTTTAAGCGATGACTTAAAAAGACCTGCATAGCGTTTTGTCCGGGAAGAAATTGCATCATTAGCCATGCCGATGTCTCTTGCCATATTTGTATCTATAATACCAGGCTCCACAATTGCTACCCTGATATTAAAAGGTTTACTTCGCCTGCCAGCGCTTCACTCACAGCCTCCAGGGCAAACTTGCTTGCTGCGTAAGCGCCCAATGGAGTGCAGGCTATATGACGTGAAACAGCGGCAACATTAATAATAAACCCCCTACGATTGCTGCGCATTGAGGGCAGAATTGTTTTATTACACCGTATCACACCGAAATAATTGGTTTCCATAATAAATTTAAAATCCTCCATAGTCAATTCTTCAATAGAACCATGGCGCTCTATTCCGGCATTGTTCACAAGCACGTCTGTCGAACCATTCTATACAAGTATAGCATCTATGCATTGTTTCACTGATTCATCCGAATCAACATCCATCGCAGAAATATAAGGATTCTTCTTTTATTTTTTTTTTAAAGCTGTAGCATTTCCAGGATAACGCATGGTGGCAAAAACTTTATAACCAGCACGGGCAAACGCTAAAGCTGTTTCAAGACCAATACCTTTACTGGTTTCTGTGATAATTACTGATTTCATTTTTTTTGTTTGCAATTATGATAGAAAACCGTTTACTCTCTGACTTTTTTTATTTGAGCCATAGGGCGTATTTTTGAAAAAATTATAAATGCTCACACAATCTATTTATAACGAAGTAGCAGAATTTATGGCAGCAATGAACCCATCTAAGGTTGTTGCTTTTAAACCATCTGCCGTTAACCAAACCCGTTTCGATTTATTGTTAGGCAAAAACGGGAACGGTGATTTATCAAATGACGAAAAAACCGAGTTAGAGCATTACCTTATTCTTAATCGCATCATAGGTTTAGCAAAAGCACGTGCTTTGGACATTTTGGGCAAATGAAAAGAAATATTATAC
>JALYYM010000651.1 GCA_030946565.1 Bacteroidota bacterium
CGGGCGGGACACATCTTTTTGCGTTGGAACTTCAGGAGTAATGCTAAGTGCTTCCGGGGGTAATGATTATATATGGAGACCCGCAGCAGGGTTGAGTAACACCGCCATTCCTAATCCATTAGCCAAACCTGCATCTGCGACTTCCTATATTGTTTCGGTAGGCATAACGGGATGCAATACACGAAAAGAAGATACCTTATTGGTTACGCCCCTGGCGGCCCCTGCGGTAACTATTACGAATGATACTTTGATTTGCTCTAACGATATACTGCAGTTGTTCGCTTCTTCACCTAATGCGATTCAATTTTCCTGGAAGCCGAACTATTCTATCAGTAATCAAAACATTGCTTCTCCATTGGTTAGCCCTGATGTACACTTTACATATTATATACAGGTAACAGATGCAAACAAATGTGTAAATACTGATTCGGTATTTATAGACGTGAAGCAATTTGTAAGTATTGCTACCCGCACCGATACAACCATTTGCCAGGGCGACGCTGTGCAACTAAATACTATAAGCGATGCATTACATTATAGTTGGTCTCCAACTTCAACATTGGATGATAACACTGTAAAATCACCTACTGCAACACCTTCAAATTCCACCACGTATAGTGTGATTGGTAATATCGGCAAATGCCAGAATACCGATGCAGTTACTATTACCGTCGTGCCATATCCAAAAGCCTTTGCTGGCGCTGATACTTCCATTTGCTTTAACGGCTCTATCGTATTGCATGCAACAGGCGGCAGCGTTTATACGTGGTCGCCTGCAACGTCGCTGTCTGATCCAAATATTCCTGATCCTGTGGCTTCTCCTGGAAGCACAGCCACTTACACGGTAACAGTAACGGATACACTAGGTTGCCCCAAGCCGGTTATTGATGATGTAATGGTAACTGTATTTCCGAAGATCATGGCTGATGCAGGTCCAAGAGACACGCTGATTGTTATCAACGAGCCCTTACAATTACAGGCAAGTGGCGGGCAATTTTTTACCTGGAAACCTCCACGGGGTTTAAGCAATCCAAATATTGCGAACCCCTTGGCTACATTGAATACTGATCAACAATATATTCTTACAGCAGTTAACGCAGCGGGGTGCAGCGGAACGGACACAATCGATGTAAAAGTTTATAGAGTGCCAGCAGGTCTTTATGTACCTAATGCTTTTAGTCCCAATGGAGATAATCTTAACGAGATTTTTACGGCTGTTCCGCTTGGCATGAAAAGCCTTGCTTACTTTAGAATTTATAATAGGTTTGGCCAGTTGATGTTTTCAACAAAACAATTAAATAAAGGCTGGGATGGCTCGTTTAATCAGAAGCCGCAACCGCCCGATATTTATGTATGGATTGTTGAGGGAGTTGATTATTCAGGTAATAAGATCACCAAGCGCGGAACTGTTATGCTTGTCAGATAATTTTTTATAAAAAAATCATTATTGTCCGAATAAAATTTATCAATTTTAATGAAACACTTGCTGGTATTAAGTTTCACGGCCCCTCTCCTTCGGAGAGGGGGTTGTCCATGGGACTCCTTTGGAGGGGGTGAGGCCAATACCAGCACGGTTTGCATTGAATTAGTCAGGAAATTTTATAGAAAAAACATTTTAATAAAAATAACCATCATGAATCGTATAGTATTTATAACGGGAGCTACCTCAGGAATAGGTGAAGCCTGTGCCGAAAAATTTGCAGAGAATGGAGATGCACTTATCATCAATGGAAGACGGAAAGATAGGCTGGATGATATAAAAAAATTATTGGAAAAAAAGTATAAGATAAATGTGCTTTGCGCACCATTTGATGTAAAAAACAGGAATGAAGTCTTCGAAAGCATAGCCTCCTTTTCAAAAGAATGGGAACCAATTGATATATTGATAAATAATGCCGGCCTTGCACTCGGCAGAGATTATTTTGATGAAGCCGATATTGACGATTGGGATACAATGATGCAGACAAACGTGAACGGGATGTTGTATGTGAGCAAGGCTGTATTGCCTGCAATGGTCAAGCGAAACCAGGGCCATATCATTAATCTTGGATCAGTGGCAGGTGATGATATGTATGAAAAAGGAAACGCTTATTGTGTTAGCAAAACGGCGGTAAATGCTATTAGCAAAACCATGCGGATTGACCTTTTGCAACACAACATAAAGGTGACCAATGTAAAGCCAGGCGCTGCGGATACAGAATTTTCAATTGTAAGATTTAAGGGAGATGCTGAAACTGCGTCAAAGGTTTACGATGGCTACACGCCCCTGTCCGGTAAAGACATTGCTGATGCAATATTTTACTGTGCTTCATTGCCTGCCAATGTTTGTATCAACGAACTGGTAATTACTGCCACTGCCCAGGCTAACGGTATCTTTTTCAATAGAAAGTAAATATCTCACGTAATAAAAAGATGACAAATCGCGTTGTAATTTAATGTTTAGACAGAGCTGTTTTAAATCAAAAATTTGCAAAAAATAATTGCCCGAAGCTCTTTCTTTCATCAGCAATTTTTTGTAATATTGTCCACCACTTTCCAATTACCCTAAATAAAACCCGTTGAAGAATTTATACCTGATTTTGTCCCTATCAATGTTTTTTTGCGTAAATGTCAAAGGCCAGGAAGTAATCAGGCAGGTAGCATGTTTTGATTCTACCCTTAAAAAAGAAGCAGATAGTTTAAAGGCACATTTTTTTAGCCAAGGCTTTGTAGTAGTAAGAGAGGCAACCATGATGATGGAAAGTGAATATGAAATGCCGATAATCGTACCCCTGAATGAAGGAAGTTTTTACCAGTTTGTTTTTATAGGCGATCTCTCTTCTAAAGTGTACGAGGTTAGAATGTATGATTACAGGGAGAAGCAGGTTTTTTTTAAGAAAAATTATGGGGAAGATGTGCAGGGAAATATTATTAGCTATGCATATATCCCGCGTTTTTCAGAGTACCACATGATAAAACCTGTACAGGTAAATAACAAAAAGAAGAAAAATGTTTGCGGCTATATATTAATGTTCAAAAAAGTAAGATAGTTTTTTTGTATGCTTGTTGATAAGTTAACCCGGGGCCTGATTAACCCCGGGTTCTTTATGTGAAGTATCGTTGCATTTTTTATTACAACAGATCATCATTACTTTTTAAAGAAGCCAGTACCATCCTTATATCTGCATAGCTTATTTCCAGAGGTAAATTTTCTTTTAATAATCTAAGGCTTTTATTGCCAAACTCTTCTACAGCTTTTGAAATAGCTTTTTGTTTTTCCTTATCTACCATTTCATCAATCACCAGCTCTCCGCTTGCAACATAAAGGCTTAAATGATTTTCAATTGTCTGTGATGAAAGATTTCTTGCTTCAGCAATTTCTGAAATGGTTTTGCCTTCTTTGTACATAGCAAAGCTTAGCTTGTGTGTTGCATTTATGTTGTTCGTTTTCGATGAAACTGTTTGTTTTCTTTCTCTCTTTGGTTGCTTTAATTGTATCCTGCTCTCAAGTGAATTTTTTTTACAATATTCTTGTATTAATTGTAAAAATTGTGGGCCATATTTTTCAATTTTAAATGCGCCAAAGCCGGAAATTTTCGCAAGATCATCATGTACCAAAGGTAGGTAAGTGGCTAAATCAATTAAAGTACTGTCGCTGAAAATTACGTAAGCCGGAACATTTTCCCTATGTGCCATTTCATTGCGAAGCTGTTTAAGATTTTCAAATAAGTTTTTTTCATAAGGATGTTCCTGGTAGATGACCGGCTCTTTGGCAATTATAGTTTGTACAGGCGAAGACAGGTAAACTATTTCTTTTTTGAATAGAACATCTTTTGCTTTTTGCGTAAGTTTTAAAACAGGATATTGCCCTTCTGTTGATTGCAGGTATTCGTAATAAATTAAGTCTTTTATATAGTGAAACCATTCT
>JALYYM010000597.1 GCA_030946565.1 Bacteroidota bacterium
GGGTAATGCAATTGAAAGGACCTTCGGACAGTTAGTTGCCATCTGCTCCACTTCAAATTCGCTATCATCAATAAAAATAAAGCTATCAATACCCAGGTTTAATTCCCTGGCGATTGACAATAAATTCCCGGATTTAACATCCCAATTGATCCGATGTGCAATGATATGCTCCCTCTCAAGATTCATTTGAGGATGGTTATCAAAAACTTCCCACACATCTGCTTCATTATTTTTGCTGCATAAGACAAGCAAAAACCCTTCTCTATATTTTTCCAAAAGAAACTCCTGCAAAGCAGTAAAGTTCTCATCTATAATTACGTTCATCGCTCCTGTTTCCCCGCAGATACCCTTCCAAAGGGTATTGTCGCAGTCGAGAGCAATCACTTTATATGGGTTGCCTTTAAAAGCATTAATCTTGCGACACAAATAAGTAGCGATGGCAGCATAATATTCTTGGGTAAAAGGAATGTGCCCTACTTCATCAGACTTCGAATCATACACTTCGGTAACTCCATATAGATTTGCTATGTTATCCAGCTTGAACAAATTTATGCGTGAAAGGCTGGCAATTAGCAATGCTAATTTATTGTTCAGTTTTTCTATATGCCTGGCAACTTCTATAGGGAAAGACTTTGAATAAACGGGAACAATTCCAATCAAAAAAGGTGCGAAGGTGTTTGTATTTATCCATACTAATGCTTCTGTTAATTCCACGTAAGTTGTATCTAAAAAAGCGATTTGCCCTTCGGGAGATATTTTAATTTTTTCTTTTAACCAGTCTTCTATTCTAATAAAAAGTACGTTTAAACCTTTATTTGAATTTAGTAAGCTGCCACTATCCAGCAGTTGCTGAAATACCTGGTTATAGGGAGCAAAAGATACTTCAATATTTAAATCCAATTCCTTATTCCAATAATTTAAAATTTCCTCCAAAGGCTCTGCTACAAAGGAAGCGCAGATCTTTACAGGCAATGGAGGTTTTTCAACCGGCAGGGAGTCAACAATTCTTTTCAACCCTTCTTTTTCAAAAGACAAATTATCATAGTTTTCTAAATTCATACCCGGTGCATCCGTTGCCAATGTTAGCAACCTGATGAAATTGCCGAGGAATGTTTCCATTCTCTCCCTTGCATATAACTTTGAATTATAGCTTAAATAGAACTTCAATGAATTAGCTGACGGCTCTATATCAAGCTTAAAGTCAAGCACAGATTGGTATTCTTCTTCTTCACCAAATTTGTATGGCTTGAAATTTATTCCGGCGTTGTGCACATCATTTTCTACAAAGCCTCCATTTGCTTTCATTCCATTTTCTGAATGAAAATTAACCATCGTGTCAAAAAATGGATTGCGGGAAAAATCACGTTGTTTAATCATTTCATCAACCATCAGATCAAAAGGATAATCCTGGTGATTGTAAGCTTCAATTAAAGAGCGATTACTATTTTCAAGAAATTCAAATAAAGTCAAACCCTTACGCGGCGAAATTCGCACCGGAAGAAAATTGATGAAGGCGCCAATTAATTTTTCAAGGTCAATGTGGCTTCTGCCGGAGCTTAGCGAACCTATCACGACATCTTCTTGTTCACTGTATTGACCAACCAAAAGAGCATATAATGAGAACAGCAAATTGTTCAAAGACATATTATGACTTGTGGCTAACTTATTCAGGTTATGTGTTAGAGATTCCGGAACGGTTACACGCAAAGAATTTCCCAAAAAAGAAAGCATGCCAGGCCTTTCAAAATCAGTTGGAAAATCAAGGATAGGAATGGAATTTTGAAAAAGATTGCGCCAATATTGGTGCTGATTTTTAATATTCGCCGTATGCCAGGCGGCATAATCTTTATACTGAACTGGCAATTCTGGTAAATTATCTGCCTGGCCGGAAGAGTATGTTTTATAAAAATTTAAGACCTCGTTAATTAAAATTCCTTTTGACCAGCCATCACTTATAATGTGATGAATACTGAATAAAAGCACATTTTGTTGTTCAGATAAATTGAACAGCGTAGCCCTGAATAATGGCCCTGTCGCAAGATCATACGAATGCGCTAATTCAAATTCTTTGGCTTCTCCTATCACCTTTGCCTCATCCCGGCTGTTTTGCAGATCTATTTCTTTTAATTGAAAAAGTGATTCTTCTGGAGAGAGAATTTTTTGTCGCGGTTCCCCACCGATCTCAATAAAAATTGTCCGTAAGTTTTCGTGCCTTTCTATAAGTTTTTCTATCGCCTTTTTGAAAGCATCTATATTTAATTTTCCTTCTATAATATAAGCACCAGAGAAATTATAGGCCTTCGATCCATCTTTGAAATGGCTTAACACCCAGAATCTTTTTTGAGCGTGCGAAAGATCATAATACTCCTGCTTTGGCAATTGTTCAATTGCACTGTACTTATTTTGGCTTTCAAAAGATAAAGCAGAAGCAAGCTCCTTTACAGATGGATTTGAAAAAATTTTTCCTATATCAATTTTGATATTTAAAAGTTTGTGCAACCTTGAAACCAGTTGCATAGCATTAAGGCTATGGCCGCCCAATTCGAAGAAATTATCATTATTTCCTATCCGGCCAACTCCCAATATTTCCTGCCAAACCTGTGCAAGTTTTCGTTCCATATCGTTTGCCGGCTCTTCATATTTGTTGCTTAAATTTTCATTTCCGTCTGGTACCGGTAAGGCTTTCTTATCAACTTTTCCGCTTGATGTTAATGGTAATGCTTCTAGCTGTACAAATAAAGCAGGAACCATGTATTCAGGCAACTTATTCTTTAAGTATGAAATGATAACCTGTTTATTGAAAGTTTCTCCCGCAACGATATAAGCTACCAGTTGTTTACTACTATCGGCATTTTCTTTAACAATAACAGCTACCTGGCTTATCGTCTCGTGTTGCTGTAATACACTTTCAATTTCACCCAATTCAATACGAAATCCTCTAATTTTTACCTGGTCGTCCATCCTTCCCAAATATTCTATATTTCCATCGGACAGCCACCTTCCAAGATCGCCGGTTTTGTATAGCTTACATGCCGTATCATTATTATAACGATTTTGAATAAATTTCTCCGCTGTTAATTCAGGCTTATTCAGATAACCCCTTGCTACCTGAACACCACCAATGTGTATTTCTCCCGGCACTCCTACAGGTGCCCATTTAAAATCACCATCTAAAATATATAATTGGGTATTGGCTACAGGTTTTCCAATAGGCACAACTTTAATATTTTCTGTGTTTGAATTATCGAGGCTCCAATAGCTAACATCTATCGCTGCTTCAGTGGGGCCATATAAATTGTGCAGTTCAGCGCCGGGCAATTTATGCCTGAATAAATTTGCGTGTGAAGGATTCAATGCTTCACCGCTGCACAAAACTTTTTGCAGGCTTTTACATTCCCCATCGTTTAACGCAGGCAAAAAGACACCAAGCATAGAAGGGACAAAGTGAAGCATCGTTATGTGGTGCCGGTTAATTATCTGTTTGAGATAGTCATTGTCTTTGTGCCCGCCGGGCTTAGCTAATACAAGCTTTGCACCTGTTAGCAAAGGCCATATTAATTCCCAAACTGATACATCGAAACTAAAGCTCGTCTTTTGCAGGACTGCATCATCTGAGGTTAACCCGAAATAATCCTGCGCCCATTTTAAACGGTTAGCTATTCCGCCGTGTTCATTAATTACCCCTTTGGGCTTCCCGGTAGAACCTGAGGTATAAATTACATAGGCTGCGTTATTAAAAGCCAGTGAATTTTTTGCATTATAAGCCGGTTGTTTAGTTATTGTTTCCCAATCACTATCAAGACTTATAAGCGTGTAATTTTCATCACCTGGTAAAATTGTTTTGCTTTTATCATTACAGAGAATTATTGAGGCACGAGTGTCTTCCAGCATATACTTCATACGATCCGCAGGGTAGTCAGGGTCAATGGGAACATATGCAGCGCTGGCCTTAAGAATTCCAAGGATACCAATACTCATTTCAAAGGAACGCTCCAGGCAAATTGGCACCAGGGTTTCTTCCTTTACTCCTTTGCTTTGCAGAAAATGGGCGAGTTGGTTTGATCTCTCATTTAATTGACGATAGGTTAATTTTTCTCCTTCAAAAATTAACGCTGTTGCATCAGGCGTATTTGAAACCTGTTGTTCAAATAACTCAACTATATTTTTATCAGAATACAATTTTACTTCGCCGTTGCTAAATTGCGATAGTAATTGTTTTTCAGCAGGAGGAATAATATTAATAGTCCCTATTTCTTTAGTAATTGATTTAGGAAATTGTTCAAGGATGTAGATAAAACGTTGAGCGAAAAGCTCAATTTCCCGCCGCGTAAAATAGGAGGTACCATAATCCAATTGTAGCTGAAGGGGCTGTTGCTTTCCAAAATCCTGCCAGCACAATTGTAAAGGATATTTCAGGAATTCGTTTGTTAGCTCATGTATGGTTGCCTCCAGATTTTCGCCAAATGACAATTGGAAGTTCAGGAGTTTGTAATTAATAACCACATCAAACAAATATCCCTCGTCAGGCCTTACTTTCAGGCTTCTTGCAAGGTCTCCTACTAAATAGTTTTGGTGTTTATAATCTTCTTTTTGTGTTTGCAGAATCTCTGTTAAAAGTTCAATCAAAGTAATGTCCTTGCGAAAGGAATTTTTGTAAGGAATGAGCCCTGAAAACATGCCCACAATATTTCTCGCTTCCTTCGAATTTCTTTTATGTACAGGGATGCCGAAATAAAATGTTGATTCTTTAGAAGTTTTTCCAAAATAAATAAACAGCGCAGCGATCGTTAAATGATGCAGCCTGATTTTTGTTGCGGCCTCTATATCATCGAGAAGCTTTCTTTGTTGTTCAGTTAAGGTAAGAAAGTATGTTTCACTTTTTTTTGAAGACGTATTAAAATACTTTTCCTGGAGAATCTTTTTAGGTTTTGCAGAAATCTTATTGCGCCAATAGTTTCCATCTTCCAAATAGGCAGCAGAATTTTTATAAGCAGCAGCTTTTGCCGCTTCATCAATATAATTACTGAATACAAATTCCTGTTCATCATTTTCTAAAAGGGATTTATATTTCTGCGCCAGGTATTGCACCCACACAATAAAGCCGTAGCCATCAGTAATTAAATGATGATACTTGCCAAAGAACCAATATTCTTCATTTGAAATTTTAAGTAAATACTGTTCATAAAGCAATGCATCTTTCTCAATTACAAAAGGTGTATTGAACCTGCCTTGCATCCATTCAATAGCTTCGCTTTCACCATTTTCTTTTTCACTAAAATCAAGATCTGATAATTCAAGATTATCACAATTCTTTTTGAGGAAAACTACAGGCTCGGGCAAGGTTAAGTCGAACCGCATTCTAAATGCATCAAAAACTTTTGCGCCTGAGCCGACGGTCTCGTAGAATAATTTTTTATCTAACCGGCCTTTGAATTTTATATACCCGCCAATATTATAATGCGGGCTTTTTGTATCCAAAAGCTGATCTGTATAAACGTCCTGCTGTGCCGGGTGTAAAGGAAAAATTTCTTCTTCTTGCATAATAGTTTCAGTCAAATATTTGAAACGGTTTTCTGATAAACTTCCCGATATTTTCAGCCCCTCTGCATCCTGTAAATTTCGGAAGAGAGGGGCTGATGTTTCCAGATAATTATTTTTCTATTTGAAAAAATACCTGGTTTTAAATTATGAACCGTTGAGTTAAGACTCAACTAATTCAGGGCTTTCAACCTCTTTAACTTCTTTGTCGTACAGCAATTCCTTTTCGCCATAAAGCCTTTCCGCAACTATGCCTCTTTCCCTGCAAATACTTACCAGCTTATTAGATTGTACAATCGGGTTTGATTCATCCGTGTATTTTATACTGCTGATGAATTCGCACCAGGGCTCTTGTCCCATCGCATATACATAAATTTCTTTAGGATTATAAATATCCACGAGGTGCATACCCTTCTTACAATCTGATCCTGCAAGCCTTCTGCTGCCATCCATATCTCTTGCAAGTTTTTTGGTGAGAAGTGGGCCATAAAGCCAGGTAAGTGGGGCGCCGTCACACTCCATTCCAATAAACATGACATCTATATCACCAATTTGGTCGTGAATGTGCTTGTATAACGAAGGCTCCACTATCCTGGAATCAGCAAGGAACAAAAGTTTGAATTGCCCGATCTTAACGAGGTAGCAAGATTTAGTGAGTATGTTCAAATCAGAATGCTCGCCAATGAAAGGCAGCCCTGTAATTATTGCATCTTCGAAATGAATAGTTTCCATTTCGTCAACCGCAAAAACGTTTTTAAAGCCAACTGTTGAAAACATTAATTTCAAATCCGGATCCTCAAGGCGGCCGCTATTAGTGCGGGGAACAATCAGGTTTTTAATCTTATGCCTTAGAGGTAAAAGTGTTTCGAACAAAATATGATCCTGGTGATTGTGGGTAATAAGGACATAATCAATTTTATCGGGTAAATGCGAATCAGAGAAATGATTCACCGAACATTCATAGCCATAATAACTAATTAATGGGTCAACAAGAATGCTTATATCTTTTGTTTCTACTAATATGCATGCATGGCCAAAGTAGCGCATCCTGATTTTATCTCCGGTATATTTTTCATAAACCGGTGCTGGATTTTCATCGAAGAATGTTTCAAACAGCGCTTCCTGGCCTGGCGTAATTCCCATGATTTCTTTAATGTAGCTCAATGGCTGAGGTTCTCTCTTCATCTTTGCCAATGCATCAATGCCACGATGTTTGAAAGGAATTTCAAGATGCAAAACAGCCGGGTCTTCCAGTCTCGGCGTACTTAACACAAAGGGACGCTCGTCATTTTCAGTAATCCAAAATGCCATGCTTTGAGATCCTTCATTATAAAAGTCACTTTTATAAAGCAAAGATTCAAAAAATCTAAAGCCCGGATTATTCTGACGATCGTAAAATAATTCCACATACCCCTGAAGTATTTCAGGAACTTTTGGATAGAGATCTTCGAGGCCAAAACCTTTGGCCTCTGTTGCCAGCATTTTATCCAGCTCTTTTATTGCCTTCGCAAGTTGAATTTGCTTATCGTGTTTCTGTAAAGATTTTTTCTGCAAAGCTTCCACTTCATCCAGGCGGCCACCGCCAAAATCCATAAAAGGGCCTCCCTTCATTTTAGGGTTCAGGCAAGCTTCAGCATGTATAGAAGGCGCCATCAGATATGATTCAATAATTGATAAATGCCGGTTTGCAATGTTCATAGCTGCGGTTGCAGGCGAAACCAAATGGCTCCATGCGTACCAGTTATCCACCAATGGCTCCATTACAACATTGGGTTTCAGGTACATTAATTTTTCACTCATACTTGATAAACTTTTGTAGTTAACGTTATTTTGTTTGATATTATTTGAATGATTGGCTGCACATTTTGGTAAATGAAGAAATGATTGCCGGGGAATTTTTTAAAATCCACGGGGCAGTTTGTTTCTTTTTGCCATAAGGCGATATCTGAATTTTCCATATCTTCTTCGTTCCCGGTAATTACCGTAATTGGAATATCCAGGGGAACACATTCTTCATGAACATACTTTTCGCTTGCCATAAAATCTGATCTTAGAATTGGCTCACAATATTCCAGTAACTCGTCGCTTTGTAAAATTTCATCCGGCATTCCCTTCAGGTCTTTTAGCTCCTGTATAAATTCTGCCTTGGGAAGTAAGTGTCTCTTTCTTTCAATTCTTGATAAAGATGAAGGACCTGTAGTACCTGTTATAAATAAATGTAACGGCGCCCTATGCCCATTTTCAATCAGCTTACGCGTTAATAAGTACGTCATTAGGCCGCCAAGGCTGTGTCCATAAATAGCATAATCATTATCATCAACCTTGTTTTCAATCTCTTTATACAAGTCATCCACCAAAGCATTGGTGTTTGATAATAATGGCTCTTTTATTCTTCCCCCTCTCCCGGGATATTCCAGGCTGATAAAATTCAAAAACGAGGGAGCCCTGTTTTTAAATTCACGATAAGAATATTTGTTTCCTCCTGCAAAAGGCAGGCAAAAGACATTCACTTTTGAGTTCATTAAATTTCCTTGTTGTTTATTTTTTTTATTCGTTCCTGAATGTTTGGCTAATTTAATTTAGCTGTGCTCTACTTATTTAAAGCCGGTGATGGCATTAAAAAAGAAATTTTTAACCTCTTCTAATTAACACCTCACCTTAACTAAAATTGGATTTTGTGGCCGTAGCATAAATTATTGGAAAAACCCTGGGTGATAAACGGGAAGCATTTTAAATCAAGAGCGGATTTCAAAATGCTATAACTAAAAATTCTAATACAACCAGGAAACGAATATATAAATTAAGGACAAGAATTTATAATTTTTACCGCGTATAATCTCTAAAGAGCAGGTACTTGCTCAATTTCAATTAAATGCATGAAGATTAATTTTATGCAACTCCAGTGCGGGCTTCGCTATATCGGCACATATATGTGTACAATAATTTTCATCGAAATTTAGTTCCATTAGAAACCATTCTCTTTTCTCCCATTTTATCTTATTCCATACCACCTGCACTTTATTGAGAGGAACGTGTAATCCTGTACCGATTGCCTTTAAAAAGGATTCTTTTTTTGTCCATAACGAATAAAAAGAACGCAACTCATTTTTAGATTTTAGAATGTGTTCTATTTCCTCGGCAGAAAATTGATCAGTAAAATCAGTAAGCGGAATGTCTTTAATTTCCTCTATATCAATACCGACTTTAGCAATGGTACTAATTGCGCATACCACATATTCGCCCGAATGAGATATATTAAAATCAATTGATTCATTAAAGTAAGGCCTTTTTAATTTTGTGAATTGTAGCTGATTAACCGAATAGGCATTTAGCCCTAAAAATTCCAGGCCTTTTATGAGCAACAATTTACCAAATACCCTGTGTTGCCTGTCTTCCCATTTCCTAAACTTTGCAATCTCTTCCTGGTAGAAGGCCGGTAATTTGTTTAGAAAATAATTGTATAAATTATCATCTAACCGTTCACCGGAAATACAATAAAAAACATGGATCATTAGCTAATATGAGACAGTGTCTGCGGGACGGATGTTGTAATTAAATTATTTGTGCCCTCCGTCATGATTTGGGTAAGGCCTGATAATATCTCATGTATCGACAAATTCTTTTCAGCGTATTGCCTTGCATTAATTTCTATTTCTTTATGATCATTGGTAATAGCGTATTTAATTACCGAATCCAGGGCATGCTGGCATTCCGGCTCAATTAAAAGGCCGGCATTATTGGAATTAATGATGTCAAATAAGCTTGACCCTGGTTTTGCTGTTACAATAGAAACCCCGCCTACTGCGAAGATCGTACTCAGCTTAGAGGGCATAACCAGGTCACTCGCTCCGTCTTTTTGAAGAACTAAATGTAGGTCCGCCATATTGAGTAGTGAGTTAAGTTTTTCAAAAGGTTGTAATGGTAAGAAAAATACGTTTTGCAAATTCATTTGCTTTTTCAAAAGAACAAGGCTCTGTTTATATGGCCCCGATCCGCAAATAACAAATGTCAAATTCCTAATATCCCGCAAATTTGCTGCAGAATGAAGAATAGCTTCTAATCCCTGTTTTTCGCCTATTGCACCTGAATACAGCACGATTTTATCCTCCGCCTTAAAATTAAATTCTGCCTTTAACCTAGCCTTATTGGCAACTGGAAAAAACTTCTCAATATCAACCCAGTTAGGAAGAAATAAAATTTCTTTTTTAGCTTTTGCTTTCACCTTGTTTATCATCCCCTGAGAAATTGTACTGATATAATCCGCATTTTTGAAAATGTTTCTTTCCAAAGAAAAAAGACTTTTCAAAAGAAATTTACTTTTTACCAGTCCAAGGTTTTGAGCGGCCGCTATTTGCAGATCCTGTATGTGATAGAAAAATTTTGCTCCTTTAATTTTTTTATAAAGTATGCCTAGAAATCCAAGAGCAAAGGAAGGCGCTACAGTGCAGACAAAATCTTTTTTCCTTTGAAAAAGCATACCTAAAATTACCAGGGAAGATGAGAGAAAAAAAGAAATATCAGAAACCATACGATTTAAACCGGTTGGCTTTTTAGGAATATAGTGCGGGCATCTTATTATGGTAATATTTGCTGAAGTACTATCGTGTGATATAATTTTTTCTTTTTTATACCAAAATGAGATTTTGTTATATGGGGCCTGCACTTTCCATTGCGGATAATGCGGATAGGTAGTAACTACAATACATTCGAAGCCTTTTGTTGATAGCCATGCGATCATTTCTCCGCTATACTTTCCAATTCCAGTGGGTTCCGGCGAGAAGTTGCTTCCAATAAACAATATTTGTTTGGTCATAAATTCAGGTACTTATTTGGTCACAATTTTTGGCGGCTTTAGATTTTGAATAAACCTGATCGCCCTACCGCCTTTTATTTAATAATTTTAATAAATATATCGCAATGTATTTCTTTTTATAAAGCTTTAAAGCTGCAAGGATATACTTTGGATCAATGTTGCTTCAACATTTTATTAGTTGTAATATTGTCCCCCACAATTACTTTATAAAAATAATCTCCCTGTGCCACATTTTCGGCATCCCATTGAATTTGATAAACACCGGGCAGTCTAATTTCATTTAACAATACTGCGACTTGAATCCCGATAGAATTATAAACAATAATTTTTACGGAGCTCTTTTGGACAATCCCGAACTTAATCGTTGTAAACTTTGAGAATGGATTTGGAAAATTTTGATAAATTAAATTTTTACCCGGGTTCATTTCAAAACTTATAATATCAGAATATACAAACTTGCCATCAATATCAACAATTTTCAGGCGGTAATAATTCGACCCAATTGAAGGCAAACTATCAGTGAATGTGTATAGGTTACTTACGAGTCCGGCATTATTAGCAGGCACAAAGCCAATTTTATTCCAGGTGGTGGCATTCTTTCTTTCAATCTCAAATCCCAGGACGTTTTTTTCGTTAGTAGTTTCCCAATACAAATTGATTAATTCATTTTGAATCTTACCTGTAAATGACAGCAATTTCAATGGCAGGGAAGATGCAACCACAGTAATCTGCATGGTATCTTTTCCTACCGTTCCCATGTTATCTGTCACTTTCAGCTCAAATAAATAATCTCCCTGGACCAGGTTATTTACAACAGTATTAGCTATATTAGGCTTAGATATAAACGCTGATTGAGGCCCCGCAATTTCCGTCCATAAGTAACTTGTAACAGTCCCATCAGGATCATTTCCTGTTCCATTTAATACGACCTTATTTTTTGGCAGTATGAGCATTTGATCGCTCCCGGCATCGGCAGTAGGGGGAATGTTTCCAGGCACGTTAACGGTAACCTCCATAGTATCACTCGCAATTGCACCACTATTATCTATTACTTTTAGTTCAAACGCATAAACTCCATTTATCAACCCGGATATATCCGTAACAGGCGAGGATGCATTTACAATATTATAAGAAGATGGGCCTGAAATTTTTCTCCACGCATAAGCTACTATACTTCCATCAGCATCTCCCCCACTTCCTGCCAACGAAACTATATTGACTGGTAATGTAATTGCCTGATCGGGACCGGCATTAGAAACGGGGGGAATATTTGCCGGCGGGTTTACGAGTATTTGCACCGTATCTACATCGCTTGCGCCTCCATTGTCTGTCACTTTTAATTCAAAACTATAGGTGCCTTGTACCAAACTTGTAATGTTCGTAGTGGCTTTATTTGCATTTGTTATTGTACCAGGCGCAGGGCCTGATATTTTTGTCCACAAATAGCTTGTAATGTTACCATCTGCATCTGTTCCAGTTCCGCTAAGTGTTCCACTGTTTAAAGGAAGAGTGATTGATTGATCTAAGCCCGCATCTGCCACAGGTGGAATATTTGTAGCGGCAATTATAATTACTTGCACGGTATCTACACCAGTTGCTCCTCCATTGTCTGTCACTTTTAATTCAAAGCTATAGATGCCTTGGGCCATACCAGTAACTGTTGTGGCAGCATTATTTACATTTGTTATGGTGCCGGAGAGTGGCCCTGATACTTTTCTCCATAAATAATTTGTTACGTTACCGTCAGCATCTGTCCCTGTTCCAGCAAGTGTGACACTGTTTGCCGGAAGAGTAATTGATTGATCTGAGCCAGCATCTGCAACGGGTGGGATATTTGCAGCAGTATTTACAGTTATCTGCACTGTATCCACGCTACTTGCTCCTCCATTGTCTGTTACTTTTAGTTCAAATGCGTAGGTGCCTTGAGCCAGGCCTGTAACATTCGTCGTAGCATTATTTGAATTTGATATTGTACTGGACGAAGGGCCCGATATTTTTCTCCATAAATAATTTGTTATGGTGCCATCTGCATCTGTTCCTGTGCCTGTAAGAGTTACATTGTTTGATGGAAGAGTAATCGTCTGGTCTAAACCAGCATTAGCAACAGGTGGGATATTTGCAGCAGTATTTACAATTATCTGCACTGTATCTACACCAGTTGCTCCAACATTATCTGTTACTTTTAATTCAAATGCGTAGATGCCTTGAGCCAGGCCTGTAACATTCGTCGTAGCATTATTTGAATTTGATATTGTACTGGACGAAGGCCCTGATATTTTTGTCCATAAATAATTTGTTATGGTGCCATCTGCATCTGTTCCTGTGCCTGTAAGAGTTACACTGTTTGATGGGAGAGTAATTGATTGGTCTGAGCCTGCATTTGCAATGGGTGGAATGTTGATAGCCTGACTATAATCTTTGTAAAACTTCATATCCATGAAGCCGATATACATATTTCTTGCGGGTGTTGATTTACATGTCCAATATTGTCTCAATGTTTTAGGTTGCCTCCAATTGGCGGTAGCATCGAAGATTGTAGTTGTGACAGGTGGATAATTCGCATAAATAAAGGTTATTGATCCATTTATAGCGTTTACTTCAAAAGGCTGAAACATGCCTAATACCAGGTCAAGCCCTGTGCTGCTATCAACTATCGCACTATTACTATAAATGGTTATGACCTTAGTGCTTGAATTACCTACGTAATTGAATCTTGCTATAATCTTTCCTGCAGCGTCAAGTACATCCACATATTGCTTGGTAGCGCTGCCAACCACAAAATCACTTTTCTCAAAAGTTAACTGACCTGAAATCTTCCAGTTGCTGGTAACATTATTAACTCCCAAATCCCTGTTTACTGCTGCTGTTCCTGACGCTATACCGGACATTGAAAAAACATCGGGCGAGCCATCGTTTATGTACTTCTTTAAACTGGTATTTGATGTTATGGCACCTGTCGTACTCCATCCCGCCGAGTTAGGCAGCGTGGCATTAAAGGGCAATCCGGAGTGCAGATCAAGGTATCCTATTGCAACGCGATTAGACGTGGAAGGGAAAGGTATATTAATAGTTTGTTCCAATATGCTGTTAAGATTTGTTATACTCCACCTGTGTATGCCACCATGATTACTTTCATCACCATGAAACAGATAGATATTTCCTGTACTAGTATCCTTAACAGCGGTTGGATTGAGCGCATTTCCTGCTAATGCCGGCGTTGCTGTGTTATAACCATTTGTGTTGAGTATGTTCACATACATATCCGTGCCGAATTGCCCTACAGGCAAGCCGTCTTCCCAATAATGATTGTAATAATTCGTTTGCCCATTCTTCCAAAACTCTCCATGATAGCCGGTAATAATATTATTGCCTACGACATTTAAATTACTTCCGGCATATTGGTTTCCAATATTACCCATTTCAAAATAATCCGGCCCGGGAAATGCACCTGCATAATTTGTATGATTCGACTTTTGGGTTTCCCACAACCATGTATTATATCCCGTTTTTATAGCACCCAAATGATAGCCATTATAAGGAATGGTTGTTAATCCTTTATAATATTTGGAAGGATTGTAAAAAATAACTTTACCGCTTGTTGTTACAAAATTGTATGACGTAGGTGTTACATTTCCCGGGAAGTTATCGGGATGCAATAAAGTATTTTTAGGAGTTGTAGCCAACGTAGTACCTGTAATACTCCAGATAGGATCATTTGAAGTATTAAATCCGGTTAATAAATACTTGCTATATACTACATTTTTACCAGTGTCATAAGCGCCTGCAAAATTTGTTAGCGAGCCATCTGTATTTATAACTCCGTTCCCTATTAAAACACCCGTATTTCTTAGGCCGGTTGAGGTAAGCTCTACCAATATTCTTGCATTTAATGCATCGCCGTTTACGCCATAAGTTCTACCGTTACTGAGGGTAGTTACATTTAACAACTTCTTGTTTGTCGTGTTTGTCGTTTCGTAATAGCCCCAATTCTTAACAAGCCTCCATCCTGTACTGCCTGTAAGTGGTTGTGAGTAGTTTATTGCAAATTCAAGGTAATTACCAAATACTCTTGTGATATTATTTGGGTCGGCACAACTTGAATAAGATGCACCCATTGACATGATAGTTTCAATGTAGTTCTTACCTGCGGTGAAATGTAATTCACGGTAATTGCCTGGGTCTCCCATCCAAAAACTGCCATCCGGTGCATAAGCAAGAAAAGAAAATGTATTGCCCCTATAATCATTGAAGAAATACTTTGTGTTTGTGACATCAGGTGAAGTTGCATAACCGCCACTAGTGCCCAATTGTATTCCTTCCACTCCTGAGGTTGTGTTGAAAAACCGCACAACTTGTTTGCTTTGGTCAATCACTGCGAGTGTACCTCCTGCGTTTGCCTGCATAGCGCCAGGAAATATTATGCCAGATAAGGCAAGGATTGCTGAAGTTAGTGTCCCATTATTGTTAACGGTATATCTTGCAATAGTATTTGTCCCCGTAACCATCCAAAGACTGTTGCCTTCGCAAGACAGATAGCGAGGGTTAGTAAATGATAACTTTTGAACTAAAGCACCTGTTGTTTTATTAAGTACATGCAATTCATTTAATCCGCCGTGTGCCACAAATAGATAATTACCTGACTGTTGAACTGCAAGTCCTGTACATTTAGCATTGCTTATATTCAACTTGTCAATTGCACTCGTCACCAGGTTAACGTGCGCAGTAGAATACGATGCACCGTTTGTACCAAAGTTCACCTGCGTATCATTACTTACGGCTGTAGCGTACACCATAGCATTTATTGTGGCATAAGCATCATATCCTGCCCAATAAACATTAGTACCATCTGTTGCTACAAAATCCGTATTTAAAGTACTTAGTCTTCCAGCAAAACCTTTTAAATCAATTCTAATTTGAGGACTGTTAGTATTAAATTTAGCAATACTCGCATTCAGTTCTGAATACCCCTGACAGAAATAAGCTGTTGTTCCTGTAATTGCCATACCTGTCATTGAAGTATAAACATTTCTATGAACTCCATAGCCGGTATCAAATTTAGAGGTATTGCCAATTATTCCGTCCCAGCTATAATTCACATTGCTTGATAATACCTTTATATCATAGGTGGCATCTGGTGAAGAAATTATATTTCCATAATCATCTTTGCCATCCCAGTATTCAACATATTGTCCAGCTGCATAGGTTTTATTTGCCCATAGCGTTCTTACAAGTGTACTATCTGTTTTATAAACACCTGCACTGGTACGTGCATTACTTTTTAATGTGAACGAAAATGGGGTTGAATTACCTGTCTGAGAAAAAGTGGAATTCGAAAAGATCATGCCTAAAATCAGGCACAGCAATGCTGTAATTTTGGGTGAATACATAGGATAAGGATATTGTTCTTACCCAAATAAACGGCACCCTATGATTTATATTACCCTCAAAATAAAATGTAGCAAAACTACAATTTTGAGTTATTAGTATTATTACTGAAAAAACGGAGAAAAGTGCTTTCTATAAAAAAAATCTACATTTTATATCCTGATCTTTACCCTTATAAAGTAAAAATTTACTTTGTTCAAGTTTCTTATAAATAAAAAATCCTATTAAGGCTCCTGTGGTATTTAAGATAACATCATCAATGTCAGCCAACCCAATTTGAAAGAGATATTGCACTATTTCAATAGAAGTACTGAATAAAAAAGCTAGGAGGATTATCACTTTAAATTTATCTATTTTACCAACCATTATTAATACCATTGGAAATGGGATAAACAAAATAATATTTCCAATAAGGTTTAAGTAAAAATTGTAAACCTCTTTTTTATTATGTAAGTCCAACGTAAATAGTCCATGAATTGAATTTTTTAAAGGAAAAAAATTTATCTCATAATTATAGTGATGGCCTCTTCTCCTTGGAGCGAAAAAAACTCCATAGCCGAGAAGTAAGAAATATGAGATTGAACAGATAATTTTAAATAATTTCATAACACACATTATTGTGTAAAATCTTATTTTTCAGTAATTTGATTTTTAATAAAAGATGCATTTACGAATAAAACATCTGGCAATAGCAGCATTAAATAAAGATCAATTCTTTAATTTCATTTTCTACTTCGCAATATTTTTATCTCCCGCATTTTAATTTTAATAAGAAACTCGTAATACGCCATATTAATGCAATAGTTGAGGCCGGGCGCACCCTCTAATAATCCCAAATTTAGCAGGTAAGCCTGTATAAAACGCAGTAATGGCCAGCCGGGTAATTTTGTTAGCCACGCCTTCAAAGCCGGGTTGCGCATACTTTGATGCTTAGAAAATACATTAGCAAACGGGGGCACATTTTCTAGTCGGGCAACTGCTTCCAGACCTGCATAACGGTTATGACGATCCAGCCAATGGCTCCATCCTTTTGAAAAGCCGAAATGCAAATAGGGCTCTTTTATATAACCAATTTTTCCATTTACTTCTGCTTCTTTTTGTCCATGTCCATAATCCGTAAACCTGGCTCTTCCTTTACGCATTAATCTAAACTGCCACTTAGGAAAATTATCACACCGCTTCAACCACACATCTTCCAGGATCATTTTCCAGCAGCAGTAAAATCCTGCAAAAGAATCATCAGCCACTTTTATAGTTTCTGAGATGGCATTGAAAAAATTAGGGGTTACCCTTTCGTCAGCATCGAGAAATAAAAGCCATTCATATTTAAAAGTCATTTTATCCAGCGCAAAATTCCGCTGTTGTCCAAAACTTTCAAATTTATTAAATACCACATTTGCTCCTGCTGTAGTAGCAATTTCTACAGTCTTATCAGAACTTCCGGAGTCCAGCACCTGTATATCGTTGCACCAATGAAGAGTATTCAAACATTCAACAATGTCCAGTTCTTCATTTTTTGTGAGTATCAAAACGGAAATCATGTGAAGAATTTACTTAAAAAATGATTTTTGAAATTGACCTCCTACATTAAATAAATTCATGGCAAGTTTCATTTTAACCCAAAATTTTAAAGCCTGCCGAGTAGTTACGTCGCCAGTTTTACATTTTCTTCCAAATGCTTTACGCTATACATAGAGCACAGAATAACAGACCGTGAATAATCATTTAAAAGTCTTTTTAATTTTTCAGCCGGACTCATTTCTGCTCCACCTCTAAGGGTAGAAAAAAAAATATTAGATTCATTTGATCGCTCTTCAACTACTTTGTTATAGTCATTATCGACCGGGCTGTTATTGAATTGTAATATATCGAACCGGTCAAGATAGGATTCGTGAAGGTGTTTTTGATTTTTTACAAAAGCTAATCCCCACGCCCTGATCTTTCCCTCCTTTTTTAGGCTAAGCATAGTATTAGAGAGTTCATCTATATTTTCTATAGCTGCCAAAGGTTCATGTATTAAAAAATAATCCAGGTAATCGGTTTTCAATGCTTTCAAACTTCTTTCGAGATTTTTTCGCATTTCAATGGCATTTATTTCAATTCTATCATGAAACAAATCAGCAACTTTATTTTCGTTTTTATCTAAAGGTTTAGATTCAATAGTTTCCGCTTTGCGGCTACGAAGAAATCTTACAACTGGCTTTACAGGCTTGAAAAGCTGAGCTTTCCAGTTAGCCTGAATGCCAAACTTACTTGTAAAAACAATCTTGTCACGTTTTTTGCGTAATACTTTTCCTACAAAACCTTCCGCTTCGCCATATCCGTAAGAGCGGGCCAGATCAAAATGAGTAATACCTTTATCGAAAGCCGCTTCCAGAGCCCTGCGGCTATCATTCGCACTCTTCGACCCTAAAATTGGAGCACATCCAAAACCAAGTACAGAAGAATGAATTCCGTCAACGAGTTCTACTTTTCTCATTTCTCTTTTGTTAAGTATTTTGAAAGCCTTGCAGCAAATGCGCCAAGCAAAAATGTTGGATTGGCCTGCCCTGAAGTTGGAAATACTGAACTGCTGCAAATGAAAACGTTATCGGTACCCCAAACTTTTAAGTTTTCATCTACAACACCCTTACCAGGGGAAGCGGCGATTCTAGTGGTTCCTGACTGATGAATTCCATCCTTCGACATATCTTTTATGGCATCATATAATTTATCTTTAGGAAACCAATATTCCAATTTACCACAACCACATTTTCGCAACCAATTGTCAAGAACTTCGTGAACTTTAATAACAGAAATAATATCTTCCTCACTTAGTGAATAATCAATAACCAAAGTCTCCTGGTCTTTTAAATACATTCGGTTACTGTAAACAGGGATTTGTTCTGAGTGAAAATGCAATGCATAAAGGTTATCAGGGCTAAAAAGAAAGACACCAGGAAGCTTTCGTTTCAAAAAATACCTTTGATAAAATATTTTGGCAGGTGCTGCTAAAGAGTTGGGGAACTGCCTTATAATATTCCAAAGGTGTTTATGTATAGCCGTTACTTTTCCTTTAGTTACGGAATGTGCAATTGCGGGAGGTGCTAATTTTTTTCCTAAAATTGGAGTTATCATGGCTAAATACATAAAAGACATCGCGCCACTTTTATGTTTTGGATCATAATATAACGGATTGTCCAGCCAAATAGCCGTGTTTAAAAGATTTTGTCGTTGTAAAATCTCTTTTGTAAACTGAAATCGCCTTCTAAGGTAAGTTTGATCTGAATCTATTAAGAAACCAAAATCCGTTTTAGATGGATCACCGGTGAACCTAACAGAGGCTATTTTACCGGAAAGATGCCCCTGGTAATAGTGGCCTAAAGCAGCGGGCACACCGTCGAGATTATTGAATAATTGCTTATTTTTCAAAAGAATCCGGGTAGTTTCCTGGGTTCCTGCGGCAAGTACAAAAACCTTGGCTTTTACCTCAATGTTTTCATTTGAAGACAAATCGCGAAATATGGCTGAGGAAACTATGCCCATTTTATCGGGAGCCGCAAGGCTTCTCAGCTCAAACCCTTCAACTAATGTAATATCAGGCGAATTTTTAATAGCTGCCTTGTAGCGGCCCGCAAACCGCGTAGGCATGCTCCATCTTTCTATTGCCGAATCTGTAACTGGCCCCTCTATAAAGCCTTCTGCGATATGCGTATTTTTAAAAGCCGGAATGCCATTGAGATTAAAGACGGGTTCTCCACACTCAAAATATGAGGCTGACTGTCCAAGGAAACTTTTTACATCTTCTAACAATTCGATTCCCCATGTACATTCCTCTCCTAAAATGTCCCTTTTAACAAAATCAATCTCATCATACATCACACATCTGCCGCCCCACGTAGCAGACGTGCCGCCAAAACCTTTGTTAGTACATTCGTAAGGGTCGTGATGGTTTTGTGTATTCGTGATCTCAATAGAATCATCAAGTGCATTATGCCCATTTCCTGCGTCACTTCCGTATTCAATCAGTAATACTTTTTTGCCTGGATTTAATTTGAAATATTCCAATGCTAAAATAATACCAGCAGGGCCACTTCCGGCAATACATACATCATATACTGAGTTAAACCGGTTGTTCAATTTCATTCCCAATGAGAAAGTTGTTTCTTTTTTTCACAAATTGAGCCGGATTACCGGCGTAAATCATCCATGGTTCAAGGTTTTTTGAGGTAACCGAACCCGCGCCCAACACACTGCCCTCACCACAAATTACCCCGGGGAGCACAATCGCTTTGGCGCAAATCCACGAATATGGCGCAATATTTATAGTTTTCTGCAGATAAGTAAAGTCTTTGCTATTGTAATCATGGGTTGCTCCGCAGAGATAGGCGTCTTGCGATAATACCGAATGGTGGCCAAGGTACACCCCCCCAGGATTGTAAATCTCGACACCCGGGCCAATAGTTATTACATCCTCCGTTTTTAAAAGCCATGGAGCCCAAATTTTACACGATGGATATATGAAATTAGATTTACCTAACCGGGCACCAAAGGTTCGTAATATAAAAGCTCTCCAGCCGTGAAACGTGGCTGGTGTCCAGGAGCAAACAAAAAACCATGTAATTTGCCACGCCAACCTTTTCAATTTATCAGCAGTGGAAAATACGGGTCTCTTGTATGCGTCAGGGTCGTTCGGATCGTGTGATATCATTTTTAATAAAGATTAGCTGAATCTACTATTGAATTTAGCCTGATATTAAACTCTGGCTTTTCAATAGAAAATGGGAAACTATCGCTGGTGTGAAAATGAAAGGACGTGGTAATTGCCGTAAAACAAGGTTAATCCCAAGTTAGCAATTCTGTTACCTTTCATTTAAGTGTCTTTTTTAACTGAGATTTTTTGAGGCTGAAAGTTATTTAATAATATTTGACTTACATGAAGCCGGCCGCACTTAAATCAAAATAAGCCAACTTCCGTAATGGAATTTTAGGAATTGACTGCATCAATCATCTCCTGGGCTACCACTTTTACATCAAAATACTTTTTGTACACCGACAGAGCTTGCTGGTTCATTTTATCGCTATCCTCGCTATTTAACGAGATAAAATCATGCAGCAAGTTAATGGCGCCATTGAGGGTATCGTCATGAACAATACCAGCGTTAACAGATGAAATCTCTTTCCAAATATTGACTTTATTAGTGATCAAAACAGGTTTCCCACATGCAAGAGACTCCACGATGGCTATTCCAAAATTTTCCTGATGACTTGGCAAAATAAACGCCTTAGAATTATAAAAGGCGCCCCATTTCGCCTCACCTGTAAGCATGCCCGGAAAAAAAATTGATTTCTGCAATATTTTCGATTTTGAAACAAGCAGCCTCATTTTTTTTCCATAGGAACTTTCAAGGCCCGGGCCAGCGATGATTAATTTAGGAAGCGATAACTTCCCCCGGCTTAACTCGTTTTTCGTCATTTCATCGATCACTTTCGAATATGCGTTAATGAGATTACTAATCCCCTTTTTTTCATGTATCCTGCTTAGAAAGAGAATAAAAGGTTGATCCTGCATCTCCGGACATTTTTCTAGGAAAGCATCAGTCATTGCCTTTTCAAATGGAGGAGGTGATTGAATTCCGTAACCAATATTTAATTCCTTTTTCGGCCGGTATGGCCGAAATGGCTTTCTTGCGAGTTCCAATTCTCCTTCACAAGTAAATAGTAATCCGTCTGCCCTGTTAATGACTTTACTTTCAAATAATTTCCAATAAATTATATTACGCACCGCCTTCCACTTTCGCCTTGAATCTCTTTGAAAATAAGGATCCAACATGCCGTGTGGCATCACGTACAACTTCGGAATGCCAGATTTTTTACCGGGCAAATTTTGAGTTTTAAAAAGCCTCATTGCCTTTACGGTGGCATAGCTGGGATAGAGCCAAAGACCATGTATTATCACAACATCGAAGCGATGGAAATTTTTTAATAACCATGGTACCAGTTCCCGGCTGTAGCACCACGGGCCTTTTCCGAGGCCAATGGCATGAACACAAAACAAATCGCTACTTAAATAAGTGGAAGCGGGGTCATCAAGACAAACTACTTCATTATTTACGCCAAGCTTATTCAATTCCGGGATTGAATTTCTAATTCCCTGGCAAGGGCCGCCGGTTGCGGGATCCATACTGGTGATAACGCGGAGAATGTTCAAAGACTATACATATCAGAATAAATAAAAATTGTATGAATATCTAAAACTAGGTTACGATCTGAAACGGTATTTAAATCGGTTCAGAGCTGGGTATGGCTCAGGCTCTTTAAGAGAAGCTATTGCAAGACCGCCTACAAGAACGCTAAATCCTAATATAGTTGGCTGGGCCCACTGGCCTTGGGGAATATACAATAAAACAATACTTAGTAAAATCCAGGGAAGTATATTTCCATATTTCAATTTTCGATAGCAGGCCAAACCTATTATCAGGCAAATTTGTAACCTGAAAAATATTAATGCAATCCCCATAATAGGACCTAATTCACCGATCAGTCTGCCCCATTCTTCTTCTGAAATTAAAAATGTCGTTTTCCCTGTTAATAACATACTTCCAACATTTGTACCCATACCTATTCCATATCCGAAAAAATTTTGCTCGGAAGAATTTTCAAGGGCTCCTATCATTCCACCGAGATAGCGATCTCCCAAAACTCCTGTTAGACCTCCTTCCGATTTGTTTGCAGTTTCAAACCTGGCAGTAAAAGCTTCAGTTCCTTTTTGGAAAGTTTTCGTATTGCTTAAAATAATTAGGGCTATAACCATACAGACAAATCCTATCATTATCTTTCCCAGATATTTTGATTGTCTTGAAATTGCAATTATTGTAAAAATGAGGGTTACCACTACAGTGAAAAATAAACTTCTGCTTATAGAAATAGGAATTGCGATGAGTAACCCTCCGGTGGCACAATAAAGCAAAATTTTATTCACGATTTTCGGATTCAGCCAAAAGTAAAAAATATAGCAAGCTGTTAAACCGTAAAAAGCTACCGTTCCAGTTATGAAAGAAAATGTTGCCGGTGGCCGAAAAAATCCTAATGCTCCGTCGAATCCTGCACCTGTCACATCTCCCCCAACACCGCGATTTACCCACGCCGATTGTGGACTATAAAACTGCAATATTATTAGCACAGTCATAGGGGTAGTGATCTTTATTAAAGCGATTCCTATTTTTATTACATCATTTTTATCAAATGACCTACCTATTATAAATATTAATGGAAAATGGATTAAAAAAATCCGAGCTCCAAATAATGCAACGGCTAAATTACCATGGCCAAAAAAAAGAGCCGTAAATATTCCTATAACCGCAAGTGCAGAAACACTAATTAGAATAATGTTAGGTATAAGGATTCTATGTTTTATCGCAAGGAAAATTATCCAAATTGCAACCGGATCACGTATGATCAAAAGTGGAGTTGCCAACGCCGGCAAGAACCATTTACGAAGAGCGCCTTCAAAAAGAAGCAAAAAAAAATAAGTCCAGATTCCTAATTTAATGAGCTTTTTACTATTCTCAATATCTTTGGCAATCCTATTTCCCGATCCTGGTTTCTTCTGCAAAAGATTGCCATAGGTGTGGTTGATAACAGTCATTGATTTTTTTCTAAAAGAGTTTTAAAATTTTCACTAATTGATAGTATTATTAATTCCTTCAATGATTTTTGATGTATAGTTTGTCCAGGTATATTTGTCTGCATGTGCTTTGGCGAAGTTACTCATCTCAGTAAGCTTTGAACGATTTTCATTAAACCAATTTAATTTTTCAGCAATTATTTCCGGAGATCTTATGGGAACAAGAAACCCGGTACATCCATCTATTATCAAATCTTCACCACCGGTATTAGGGGTAATTATAATTGGCAATCCCTGGCTCATCGCTTCTTGCATCACTAAGGCCCTTCCTTCTACTATTGACGGGAGACAAAAAACATCACAAGAACGCATTAATTCAAGCACCTCGCTATTAGGCCGCCCCGGCTCATATATAAAGTTTGGAAATTGATTTTTATAAAAATCTATGGGCGCAAGTAAAGATCCCAGTACAACCAATTCAAAATCCTGTCTATTTAAAAGCTGCATTGCTGCAAACAAATCTCCCAGGCCTTTTCTTTGCCCCATTGATCCCACAAATAAAACCCGCAATGGCCTTTTTCCTTTTACTACTTCATCTTTAGTTTTAAAATTAATTGCTCCTGATACGTTTGGTGAACCAAAAGGCGCCATTATAAGCTTTTTTTGCGTTGCCCATGCGGGAAGTGAATCTTCTACAAATTTTCCGGGATAAATTATCACATCTGCAAGTTCTAATTCTTTTGTCTTGCGCTCCAATTTCATTGGCGAGTCGTTAATACCGCCACCTAAAGTATTTGCCCAGTTTGGAAGGCGCTCTGCCTCTTCATTCATAAGTCTTCTTGCTGTTTCCCAATAAGCGATAGGTAGATCATAAATACATGTAAGGCCTAATTTTTTAGCAAGGCTAAAAGTTGCCAGTGCACCATCCTCGTATGCATATACTGCTTTAACCTTATTAGATTTATTTAATACGCCCAATCTTTTTGCAACGGACTTATCTATCTTATGATAAATAGCATCAACACTTGCAAAACCATGTTCCCGCCGTACAAAATAATCTAAGTGTATTTTAGTAAAAAGTAAACGTAAAAACTCCAAATATGAATGCGTATAAATTTTTTTTTCAGGAAGCAAAAATGCCCTTCGAACAAAATCTTTACGAATTTTTTCCGGAAGTAATTTAACCCATAAGCTGCCGGGATCAATTGATAACGATGTGTGAAATTCAGTCAGCATACCTTCATCAAACAGAGAAGTCACAATGGCACGTACATTTTGGTTGCCTGTAGGATGAGAAAATACTATCATATTGCCTTGGAATCTTAGGCTAAAATTGTTTTTTTTATTATTGATTTTATGAAAGAAATACTTCTGGAATATGAATGGATAAGATTTGCATAACCAAACAAATGTAGCTGCATATATAATTTAGTTTTTAAAGACGGGGAAAATCTTAGCAATGCGTCAGCTAATTCTTTTTTTTCTTCAGGGGTATAAATTTCCCAACCCAAACAATCCGTTTGATTACATGCAAGATTTGCTTTGTTTTTTTTCACGCTTTTAATACTCCATCCTCTGCCCATAAAAGCAGGTTCAATAACATCTTCAAACACCCGGGTAAGACCCTCTATCTCCATCAATTTGCGTTTTTGTCTTATTCTCTTTGTATCGGTCCACACCCGGTAACTTGAAAGAATATCATCGTGGTACACATTTCCAAACCCGGCAGAAGCTAATGCACATGCCAGGTGGAAGTCTTCAGCAAATCCTGGCCTGTTTGCGAGATAATCTACTTTTTCCAAAGCTTCACGCCTAAACATAATAATGTTTGCTGCTACTCTATAACCTTTAATTGAAGATTTCAACGCATCTGCGTCAGATTGAAAACCGGCTTTTCTGAACAACTTTCTTTCTTTTGTAAAATTTCCACACTTATCTATTTCCTGAACTTTAGCGTGAGAATACGCTGCATTAGGATATTTTATCAGCAAATTGGCTAGCGTATCTATATATGATGGACCTAGCAAATCATCCGAATCAAGCCTAACAATAAAATCACCTTTAGCAGCTCGAAGACAACTGTCTGTATTTTTGGTGATTCCAAAATTATCCGGTTGATGTTTGATTTTTAAAATTGGAATCTCTTTTGACAAAATTGACAAAATTTCTTTGGTGTTGTCTGTACTGCAATCGTCGAAAACAATTATTTCAAAAGGCATCAAATTTTGGTTTGCCGCGCTTCGAATGGCGGATTCCAGATATTGCGCCTGGTTGTAAGTAGGAATACAAACTGAAATATTCATTGATAAATAATTTTATTATGCATAACACTTACTTTATGCTATCAATAAAAAATTTTGACACCTCTGAAACAGAATTGTATTGATTTGAAACTTTGCCTTTCAAACACAATTCTAAATTGGTAATATTATACTGCAACACACCGGCAATTGATACTTTGTCAATTTTAATCCTCGGCCGCCATAATTCTGCAATACTTAAAACAGGCAATCCATGCTCCAACATTGCAGCCACTGTTCCACTTTTTTCAACTAAACTCATTGGATTAGTAGTGATGCCGACAGAGGACGTTCTTAACAATTCTGAAATAAAATTCCCCGGTTTTTCTCCATATACTTCAACTTGTAATCTTTGTGCCATCCAGATTTGTTCAAATAACTTTACTTGTTCTCCCGATCGCCCAACAATTCGTAATATTATTTTTAAATTTTGTTTCTGACCGTATGCCGCAATCTCTTTTGCAAATTTTTCAATGGACGCCCCCGGATGAATCATGCCAAATATTATGAAATAAATTGTATTTTTTATTTTTCCATTTTTAAAATCCACTTGTAAATTTATTTCATTGGGTAAATTGGAGAATAGCGGCAAATATTTTGATTTAAAACCTAAAAGCTGAAGTTGCTTTTGATAAAGGGACGTATTGGTATGTATCGATTTTGGTTGTATTTCTTCCAACATTTGTCTCACTATTCTCTTTTGAATTGTGCCCCATATCTTTAGCTTTAAGGAAGATTCTTTAGCCATTCCCACCCATAATTCATGAAACATGACATGCCAATTACGATCTGGCGCTAATAGCTTTAAATGTTTACCAAGCCCGGTTAGTAAGCCTTTTTTATGAAAAGAAAATGGAACAAACTGAAGACTTATTATATCAGCATTAAATTGATCAATCCAGTTTCTTATATATGTAATATGAAATTTTAATAATCTAATATTCGATATCCTTAAGGTTGGCAAACTCGAATTTCTAAAGTTCTGACGTTCTTCGCAAAAATCTTCTACATGTTTATCGTTAATTGCAATTGCTGCAGTAGTATGGCCCTGAAGAATTAATTCTGAAGATAAACACCTGACATAATCCCCTACTCCATCCCGCCCAGGCTCAAGTGAGCCGCAAATAAATATAATTTTCAATTAAGTGTTTTCTTACAAATTTACATTGCAACTATTTAGCCCTCAGTCAATACGATCCTTTGTTATTGCATGCGTTTCCTCGGCGTGCAAAATTTTTATGATATTAAATATCATTAGCATGAGGACTTCAACAGAGGTTACAATTATATTTAAGATAATGATGTCTTGTAACGAAGACGTATCCATAAACACAATTGCACTCACGGTAGTAATTATACTTACACTGATAAACACTACAGGGTTGATTACCCATGATCTATAAGTGCCCAGTAAAAAAGCGGCACCGTAAAGTAAACTCAGACAACTGCTAATAACCATTAGCACAAGCTCCTTATCCAGACCATAATAATTGCGTCCCAATACCCATAAAATTTGAGAGGAAAACCCCCAGACCCCGAACGTGATGAAAATACATAGCACCATTAGACCTGCCTGAATCTGCAAATAGCGAAAGAGAAGAGTTTTTGAGTTATTAGGGAGCCGTGCAAACCGGGGTGCTACAATATTGGCAAATAAAATACTGAAAAAGCCAAGCACTACGCTCAACCTGCTTAAAGCTCCTACCTGGGCAACGGCTGCGGTTGCGCCGAAAACTGAAATAAGCCAGATAGTAATTTGACCGGAGAGACAATAATAAATGGCTTCGGGCAGAAGTTTCCAAACCATTTTTAAGATGTCTTTTTCCACTGCAGGATTCATATCCTGTTTTAAATCTGCATAATTTGAAGATATTTTTCTATACCGGATATTTGTCCATAGTTGGGGTAGGCTTGTAGCTAAAAGCGCAACTACTGCCAGCGGAAAAGCAAATAACGTAAGGCTAAGCATAGCCAGCCTACCAATTGTAGCGCCGACTCTCACCTTTTGTAATGAACTTATATCTTGTCTTAACTTGGGTGATATCTCCAAAATCCCTGAATGAATCATCATAAAGAATGTTGGAATTATGGATAAAACTATTAAAATTGAAAATAACCAGCTTGCTCCATGAATCCTCAGAAAATAAAGTAATATCCCAGACGATAATGGAAGACTTACTATTGCAAATCTTCTTCTTAAATTCATTCCCGTCACCAAGACGGCTCCAAGTTTTTCATGCTCCATCCAAACCTTCCCGCCTTGAGACATCACTGCAGATGCAATACCTCCGTCGGCAAGCACCACCATTGTGCCGAGCATTGTATTTGCCAAAGTATATAATGCATATTCATGAGGAGGTAGTAGCCGGATTACCATAATGCCTGAAACAAGCCCAACTATCTGAATTAAAACCTGGGTGGATCCCATGAGGCTGATTAGCCTGCTCCATTCCGAAATTTTTGAAAAATTAATGCTACCTAATTTTTTACTAATAGTCTTCATTAGCGGTAATGGGATCTTAAATTTTGTTGTAAGCAAGGATTTTAAGCAATTATTAAGCCGGTAACGGTTTTGGTCTTTTTCTTATACTTAACCTTGTTTTGGATTTCGCCTCCTCGCCATAATATTTGCCAAAAGATTTTCCGTAACCATAATAACCAACTTTCCCGCCTTTTTTAACATCGTTAAAAATAATTCCAACATCACGCAACTTATTAGTATAAACTAACTCGCTTATGAATTCCAACTGCTTTTTTTGTGTAAAGCGTTGCCTTACCATGAACAAAACAGTATCTGCGTACTCACCGATCATTAGCCCGTCACTTACCAATCCAACGGGGGGAGAGTCTACAATAATGTAATCATATTTTGACCGCAGCTCAAAAAATAAATCTGAAATTTTTTTGCTTAAAAACAAATCTCCGGCAAATTGTGGAATGGCACCTGATGGATATATATCAAGGGTGGGAATTTCTTCATATTGAATGGCTATTTCGGAAAGATTTTTAACGCCTCCGTTGAAATAGTCGCTTAAACCCCTGGCAGATTTAATTTTAAGCCGGGTAGCTATCGCAGGCTTACGCATATCTAATTCCATTAAAGCAACTTTTTTTCCAGGAATTGCCAACACCGCAGCAAGATTTAAGCTTACTAAAGATTTGCCTTCCCCTCCCGCACCAGATGTAATAAGAATAACTTGTTTATCTTTTTTCTCAAGAAGGAAATATAAACTAGTTCTGATAAGCCTGAACTCCTCGCCAACCACATCTCTCTCCATAACTGAAATACCCTCAGATTGTTTTCTAGATAAATGACTTACTTCCCCGACAATAGGAATATCAATTCTACCCGTAATGTCTTTTCGTGTCATTATCTTATCATTCAATAAATCCCGGATATAAATTATGCCAAATGGGAAAATCAATCCGAGTAGCAAACTGTAAATCTTAATCTTTGGCCCATCAGGAGACATAAGGCCCATACTCATCGCTGGATCTATTTGTTTGTAGTTTGGCACGTTGGAAGATGTGCTCGACACGGCAGCTTCTTCTCTTTTTTGTAAAAGATATAAGTACAATCCCTGCGTAATGCTCTGTTTCCTTTTGATTTCCTGCATAGCTCTTTCGTTGCTCGGTAAGGCAGACAAAAATTGCTTATACTGGCCATTTTGTTGTTGCAAGCTATTTTCTTTTTGCCTGAGGTTACCGTTTATGTTTTGAAGTGACTCCAGGATGCTTCCTTTAACGGCATTCAACTGGTTGTTCAAATCTCTCAGTATTATGCCGTTCTCAGCAAGGGATGGCGCCTCTTTTTGCTTTCTTAACTGCAATTCATTATAACTTGCAATGAGATTTGAAAGAGTAGGATCTTCTAACCCAAGCGTGGAAGGGACAAGCCTGTCTTGATCCGTTGGATTATTGAAATACTTCATTATGCTTTGTGCTACTTGTTGCTTAATACTATTATCGGCTAGTTCGTTATTAAGATTATTTGAATTTGCAAACGACTGCGACGATTGAGCATTTACATCTATTAGGCCCTTATTACCTTGATAATTTTCTAATTTTCCCTCTACCCCTGTTAAATCAGCGGTGACACCACTTAACCTATCATCTATAAACCGTATAGTATTTTGTGATATGACATTTCTATCCTCTATGTCACTTTGGGTATACTCAGCAGCAAGTCCATTCAAGATGTCTTGGCCACGGCTAACATTTTCAATTGAAATACCAAGAACTATAATACTTGTTTTTTTATCTAATAAATTTATATCAATTCCGTTTTCAATTTCTGCGGCCGCCTGCCCTATAGGACTCCATGTGGCTATGTAGTTTTGATCTTTTGCGGGTATTTCGCCATGTTTAACTAATGAAAATGAATTCGCTCCGGCTCTAAAAGTCATATTCCATTTAAAAGACATTTTTATCATCTTATCCTTCGCGGATGACACAGCAGGCTCCTGGCTTTCGTTAGCCATCGATAGTGTTCCACCTTCATTATTAATATTTAAAAGCTTAACATTCAATGTTTTTCCGCTATCCCTTATTTCCTGGGGTATTAAACGAAATGGAGCATTAAGGTATATATCAACATCGCGAAGTTTTCCTATGTGATAATATGAAATATTTAACCCATGTTTACTTACAACACGTTGCATCAGGCTATTTGAATTTAAAAGCTGTATCTCGTTGTCAATGGGCGATTTTATTGGTTCTCCGGTAACCGCGGTTTTAATCAGATCGGTTGAAGATGTGCTGTTGTCTTTTTTAACAAAGAGTAATGTTGTTACCCTATAATTTGGCACTGCATACCTTAAGTATAAAAGGCCTAATCCCAGGCAAATTATTACAGATATAATAAAGAGAGGGTAGTAGGATAAGTACTTCCTTAAATGTTCTTTTATTGTAAGACCACCACTACTGCTTCCACTAAATAATTCTTTATCTTCCATTTTATATTACTTTATTCTGCTAAAATAAAAATTCAACAACCCAAAAAGTACTGATAGGGCAGTTCCTACGGTTCTAAAAACATTTCCTGTATTATTTTTCTTAATCAATGATTTTAGCTTAACGTCTGTAGGGCCTACATATACAATATCATTAGGCTGCAGCTGGTAGCCAGGCGATTGAAAAAGCGAGCCGCTGGTCAAATCCATTTGAATGTATAAGTTTTTTCCGCCTTCCTGCCGTATCACTGTTACATCTTTTCTTTTTCCATCGTCAGTAAGATCTCCCGACGTACCTATCGCATCAAGAATGGTTACCTTATCGGTGGGAAAACTTTTAATTCCCGGGCTTTTTACTTCGCCCAACATATTTACATTAAATAGCAAAGTCCTGATTGTAACAGAAGGTTCTTTAATATAGGTGGAAAGCTTACTTACTAAAGCTGCTTGTAGCTGTTGCCTGGTGAGGCCAACAGCCTTTATGCTTCCTATTAGGGGATATTCAATGTTTCCGTTCAGATCAACCACATAGCCCGTAGTACTTTGACCTGCATTTGTGCCAGTAGACTCGCTTATTCCAACAGTTGGCGTATTGAACAAAGCTGCCTCTTGTTGATTTAAGGTTTTGCTGACTACTTGTATACTTAAGATATCATTTACCTGAATTACCCGTTCCTTCATTGGAATTATTCCTATATTATCTCGTTCGGTTTGAAAGTATATGTAATCTTTACCTATTTCTTTGGTAGTGTGGCAGGAACTCAGGAATATAATCCATATAATTGCCTTAAGAAATAATCTGGCATTCTTCGATGGAGACATCATAAGCTAAAGTTTTTTGCTTTAAACAAGAGTAGGTTTTGATACTTTAAAAGATATTTGAGTGCAAATATCTTTCGAAGTTATTTCAATTTATAAAGGCAGATAATAAATATTTACTTGCCACATACGAGACTAATAAATCCCCTATCAAAAATCAATCTTGAGTTTTGGAGCCAATTACAATTTTATTTTAATTCTTTTTTCAAAAATAATACCTGTTTTCTCTTTTAATACTTTTACTTTAAAATAAAATAAGTTTGTACGGCTTCGCCTTCCTCAGTTACAACAAATTGGACGAGGCAAGTATTAAACCAAATAATAGATGCTCTATAACGATATTATAAGCATTCTATTTCAACTCTTAATGTAAAAAATTATTTTTTCTCATTTAACTCAATATTTTTTCGACTATATTGAAAACAAGCTTTCTAAAAATGGAGATTTTCTACGGATAGGTGGTAAACTGGGTATGCAAAAGAAGCGCGAAAATAATATTTAATATGCATTAATGCAATAAGTAATCATTAAATTTATTCCACTTGTTGATAACAATGCCATTGACTTTAAATATTGCATTCGCGCCTTGAGAATTGCCCCTTCAGTGAATGTTAATGCAAATGTTTGTAAAAACATTGTAGTAAATCTGTAGCCTGTTTTGAATTTATTTTTCAAACGAAAAAAAGTCAAACTCAAGAGCATTTCTATCCCAATTACCAACCTTAGCAGCCGCTTCATACGTTGATTGTAAAAATTGCATCAGCACCTTTTCCGGTTCGGGGGATTGCCTTACTACATCATAAGTAAGCATAAACTCTCCCATCTCGTTACTAAAAAATGCTTCTTTTGGCTCGACACTTTGCTTGCCAAAATCAGCAGGCACAGGATAACAATATGAATAGAATACCGCTTGCGGAGACTTCTCATTGCCTGGCCAAAAGCCGCAACTGCTTACTTCGTGCGAATATGATTCCTGCATCACTTCAAGCGGCATATGTGGTGCGCCGCCCGGATGCTTCGGCGCTGTTCTTCCTGAAAATCTTGTTACGGCAAGATCAAAGGCTCCCCAAAATAAATGAACCGGGCTGCATTTACCTATGAACCTTGCCCTGAATTTGAGAAAAACATTGTTTACCAATACTAATGCTTCCCAAAGCGTTTTCATTTGATTATGATCGTAAGAATGATGTTGTTCATCTTCCTCAAAAGGTATTGCAAGCTCTATCTCGTTGGGCGACGCATATATTACAGCGTCAATGTCTATGGACGCTAACTTTTCAAAAAGCTCAGTATAAAAGCTTGCCACAGACCTTGGATACAGTTTCATTTTTTCTACTTCGCCGGAGCTTGCCGTAATTATCAACAGGTCATTAGTAAAATCGAATTCAATTTGAAATATTCCACCTTCGTACGGAATGCTTCCTGTGGTGAATCCAAGAGGAGAAATATCCAGGGTCACATGCCATGAATGGTTGATCCACGGAGTTTTTCTTAACCCTGATCTTCCCAACAATCTGCGTCCACAAATGAACAGTTGCCAGTGTATCTTTTAGATTTTCAAAAATTAATTCCGGCCATAGTTGTTTGATCACTGTGCCCATATTTTTTTATTTAAATTATTTAAATGATATTTTTAAAATCCACAAAGTATGTATCCGTTATTAGCTGTCAGTTACTATTGCAGCGTTATTCTTAATAAATATTAATGACATAAAGGCTCCAAGGAAAGCAAGCAACGAGCATAACTTCATGATCTTCCCATAAGAAGCGATAAAGGCATTCTTATATGCACGCTTTACAATTATCTTGTTTTCTCTTTTTAGACTTATAGGAACTTGTGCATTGCCCAGGGCCGAAGCCTGTGCAAGAACCTCAAGCTGTGATGAATTGTCAAGTGATAACTGTGCTATTTCTTTATTTAAAAATGCAGAGAAAAACAACACGGCTAAAGATCCAAAAATCGCATTGGCGAATACACTGGAAATTCGCGTCATCGCATTATTTACGCCAGATGCAGTACCCGCAAAATGATTGGGCAAAGCACCCATAACGGTAACAGTAAGAGGAGCAACCGTAAAAGACATTCCTAATCCAAAACAAAATATACCTGGGAAAAATGTCGTCCAGTATTCGCCGGTACCGGAAGTTTGTTTTACAAACGACAATAGCAATAAGCCAACGCCCGCAACAGCAGGACCCAAAATTAATAACCACCGCGGCCCATATTTATCAGCAAGGCTACCTGCAAAACGGGCTATCAAAATCATTAAGATGGTAAAAGGCAACAGCGTAAGACCGGCCTGTAGCTGGCTATAACCTTGTATTTGCACCATATTCAATGTAAGAAATAATATGCCGGCGCCTAACCCGGCGTATAAAAAAAATGTAAGCAGATTAGCTCCACTGAACGTTTTGTTTGAGAAAAGGCCCAACGGCATCATTGGGTGTTTGCTTTTATTTTCTATAAAAATAAAAATAGCAATTACCAATATACCGCCGCCTAAAGAAATGTAAACCTGCCAGTTTTGAAAGCCAACATCGGGAATACGGAGGAATCCAAACGTAAGCAAAGCCAGGCCAATTACTGTTGCGATAGCTCCGGGATAATCAAGCGAATGATCTAAGCCTTCGTCCCGACTCTCTTTTACTTTAAACCAAAGAATAAAAATTGAGATAAGGCCTATCGGGATGTTGATAAAAAATATATAGCGCCACAGTCCCGCGTCTCCCAAAGCACCGCCAATGATTGGGCCACCTATGGTAACAATTGTTGTAAAAGCTGACCAGGTGCCAATCGCTTTGCCTCTTTCTTTTGCGCTAAAAGAAGCCGAGATTAGCGAAAGGCTTCCCGGAATCATAAGCGCACCACCCAGGCCTTGAAGCATTCTAAATGCTATAAGATAATTTACGGTCGGCGCAAAACCACACAGAGCTGACCCGGAAATAAATATTAATATCCCAACAATAAATATTTTTTTTCTGCCAAGTTTGTCGCCCAAAGAGCCGCCCAGGAGAATAAAGGAAGCAAGCATTAATAAGTAAGCATTGAGTATCCAGAAAAGATCTGTCCCTTTTGCATCCAGGCTTTCTTGTAATGATGGTAAAACAACATTGAGTGCAGTACTGTCTATAAAAGCCATGGAAGAGGCTAATATGGAAGAAGCCATGATCCATTTACCATCAATACTTTTTAATGTTACTGGAGCCATACAATTATATTTCGTTCATCGCAGAAAATATTTATGTGGATTTATTCCTTTTTAATCCTCATTATATCTCGATTAAAATCCGGTTTGGTATAACGATCTTTTCGAAACTGATCATACGTAAATAAGGCTATGTAATTTGTAAAATGCTGCCTGCCCGCTACCAAATTACCGTACAATTTAAACTTCTTTTTGTTTTCAAAAATCTCTGAGATTTTTATGCAACTGGTCTTAAAGTTTGTGTTAGCCAGCCACATGTCCCGGCAAGATTTAATACTAAAAGGGAATTTAAATCGTTATTGAATTCTAAACTTGCATCTAAAAGAAAACTAAACGCGTTGAATAAGCAGCTTCTATTGAGCTGCCGTTCTTGTTTCTAATCCTTTTTATAACATATAGAATCATCCTAATGGAAAACGAAAGTTTTGTAATTAAAACATTGACTGCAGACAAGACCCAAACACAACTGCTATTAGAAGGGCTCCTGGTTATAAGAAATGCCGCCATAATAAAAAAGGAATTCTTATCCGCGTTGAGTAACTCTCAAAATTTAAAACTCATTATTAAGAATGTTATAAAAGCTGATACAGCTTTTTTACAATTGCTGGTTGCTTTGCAAAAGAGCGCTGACGACGTTGAAAAAAAGGTGTCATTCGATATAGAATCATCAGCCTATGTGAAGTCAATTATTGAAAACAGCGGATTTAAAAATTATCTTCCCATCGACTTCAACGCATAGCTAAATGGAGTATACGCATACAATATT
>JALYYM010000689.1 GCA_030946565.1 Bacteroidota bacterium
ACTGATATTTATAAAAATACGGCTTTCAAAGATTCATCGGAAAGAGTGTGGGGCTGGCCCGATAGAAGTTTTAAGAATGCTGACTCAGCCGCTATCGAAGTTTCGTTCAGCAGGTTTTACGGCGGCATTCATTACCGGCAATCCGTAAATGACGCTTACAACCAGGGAAAAAAAATCGGTGCTCTGGTGATGCAAAAATTAAAGGCGGCAAAAGAAGAAAAAAAATCATAAACATAAAGCATCCTTCACAATTTTTATAATAAAATAGAATTACTTAAAAACTAAAACAAACTTTTTATGAAATCAATTATCTCCATTTTTATCACGGTGTGTGCGCTTGTTATTATTTCAAATGCAGCTAATGCACAAGGCTGCGTTGCCATAAAAGGCAGCGGTGCAAGTTGCATAATGTCGCACCCCGAAACAACCGATAATGCCGGCTGGGTCTTCACTTCCGGCTTCCGGTACTTTAAATCATTCCGCCATTTTTCAGGCACCAAAGAAAACAAAGCCAGGTTAGCACAAGGCACAGAAGTTATTAATCATTCTGCGACTGTTGATCTTTCATTAACCAGGGTATTAAATAACAGGTGGTCTGTAATGATAGACGCACCGATCATATCTAATGCCCGCTCATCTTTATATGAGCATGGTTTGGTAAATGGAGTTTATGTAAAAAAAGAAAGGCATTCGATGCACTCTTTCGGTATTGGAGATGTTCGCGTGGCTGCATATCGCTGGATATTGGATCCGGCAAAGTTTGCCAGGGGAAATATTCAATTAGGCCTTGGCATCAAGCTTCCGACAGGCGATTATAATTACCAGGATTATTGGTATAATGTTGGGCCAAATGGCGCCAAAGAATTACGCCCGGTTGATCAGTCTATTCAGTTAGGCGATGGCGGTACCGGGTTTACTTTAGAGGCTAATACTTTTTATAATATTAAAAAGAACTTCGGTTTGTATGGCAACTTTTATTATCTCATTAACCCCAGGGAGCAAAACGGCGTAAGAACATACCGTGAAACACTAAGCCCAACTTTGGCAAACGAAGCAATTTCCAGCGTGCCCGATCAATACATGGCAAGGGCAGGTTTTACATATTCTTTCAGTCACCTGAAAGGCTTGTCAGTGGCGGCAGGCGCAAGGCTGGAAGGTATTCCGGTACATGACCTTGTAGGCGGCAGTGGAGATTTTCGTCGTCCCGGTTACGTTTGGTCTGTAGAGCCCACTATTAATTATGCGTTTAAAAAGAGTAGTTTATTTCTATCAGTTCCGATAGCTTTTGTAAGAGACCGTACGCAAAGTGTAACCGATAAAGAAAATAGCATAAAGTATGATAAGTTCATCCGGGGCGATGCTGCTTTTGCTAACTACACTATCAATGTTGGTTTTACTTCAAGGTTTTAAAAAAACATTTCGCAGGAAAAGCAATAGAAATAAAACCTCTTTAATAAAAAAGAATGATGCAGATAAAAGGTGAGGGATTTATTTTAAGGCCTCCCAAACTTACTGATGCCGCAGCGCTGGCAAAGCATGCCAATAACAAAAAGATATCTGATAATTTGAGAGATGGTTTTCCATTTCCATACAATGAAAATGATGCTAAATCATTTATTGACTTTGTGTTGAAAGATAATTATCCTGTAAAAAATTTTATCATAGAAATAGAAGGAGAGGCGGGCCGGCACAGCCGGTTTCAGGCCGGGAGAAGATGTTTATCGCCTTAACGCTGAATCGGCTACTGGATTGGCGAAGCGCATTGGGGTAAAGGCATAATGTCTAAAGTAATTCTTGCGCTTGTGACTCATCTTTTCCTGAATTTTGAATTTGAGCGGATTTTCGCGATTCCTTTTGCGTACAACATTGCTTCGCTAAGGGCGCTTGAAAAAGCGGGTTTTACACGTGAAGCGTTAATCAGGAAAGGAGTAATTAAAAACGGTATCATATTGGATTATTACATTTATTCAATTCTTAGGAACTTGTAGAATTCCGGCGTGAGGTATCCGGGCGGAACCGAAGGTCAGACCGGCAATAAGAGGTATATCGTTTTGTTGCTTTTTAAAATTTGATGAATTTAATTGCATCCTTAACCACACAGCCTCGTTGATTTAATTGTATATTCGGCATTATTAATTCTAACGATTTGCCTATGCATACCTGGAGAATAAAGCTTTCCCTTTTTATAAATTATTTTGTATTTGCTATTTTATTAAACAGTGTTGGAACGGTTATACTGCAGGTGCAAAATAACTACGGAGTTACCCAGGGAGCCGCCAGTGTACTGGAAGCTTTCAAAGATCTCAGCATCGCTATCGTATCTTTCCTGGTAGCCTCTTACATCACCCGTATTGGTTACAAAAATTCCATGTTACTGGCGCTGGCATTGGTTATTATAGCCTGCCTGCTGATGCCATTCATTGGCGGCTTTGCAATGACCAAAGTTTTATTTGCCGTAACTGGCGCCAGCTTCGCTTTGATAAAAGTCTCTGTTTATGCAACCATCGGCCTTGTTACTTCAAATAAAAAAGACCATGCGAGCTTTATGAATTTCATAGAGTCATTTTTTATGATAGGCATTTTGACTGGTTATTTTATTTTCAGCGCCTTTGTAAACG
>JALYYM010000698.1 GCA_030946565.1 Bacteroidota bacterium
GGCTCCGTTTTTTAGAATATTACTTTCGTGATTTTAAGCACATTGGTTGGTAAATGCAGGTCAATGGGTGTGCTGCCGGTGTTTACCACCACGTCGCCATTGTTGAGAAAACCCCGCTCTTTAAGTATGCCTATTTCATCGGAAAAAATGTCGTCCAGGCTTTCCTCCTCTTCATAAAATAAAGCACGCACGCCCCAACTGAGGCTTAGCTGATTGATGAGGCTTTTTTCTTTACTAAAAATATACAGGAGGGATTTTGGGCGGTAGCTGCTAAGCATAAAACCAGTATACCCGCTTTGCGTCATTCCTATTAAAGCCTCAGCCTTTACATCTGCCGCAAGCTTGCACGCACTATAGCAGAGCGCATCGCTTAGGAAAGAAGGGGAGTGGGGTTGCGGCGCAAGAATCTCATCACGGTTATAATCATAAGCCGTCTTTTCCACCTCCATTATTATCTTACACATGGTTTCAATTACCAGTACCGGGTGATTGCCGGTGGCCGTTTCACCACTTAGCATCAGCGCATCGGCGCCTTCGAGTACTGCATTAGCCACATCAGTAATTTCGCTCCGGTTCGGCTTTACACGATCTATCATGCTCTCCATCATTTGCGTGGCAACTATCACCGGTTTGGCACGGTGCATACATTTGCGGATGATCTCTTTTTGAATAAGGGGCACCTTCTCAATCGGCAGCTCCACTCCGAGATCGCCACGGGCAATCATGATTCCGTCACTTTCTATAATGATGTCGCGAATATTTGTCACTGCTTCCGGCTTCTCTATTTTTGCGATAACCTTTGCTTTGCTTTTTCTTTCTTTTAAAATATTTTTAAGTCCGATAATATCATCCACCCGTCTTACAAATGAAAGAGCGATCCAGTCCACATTTTGAGTAAGAATAAACTCAAGGTCAGCAAGGTCTTTTTCTGTAAGCGCAGGCAAAGAAATTTTTGTATCAGGCAGGTTAAGGCCTTTCTTTGAAGAAAGAATACCACCTACCTGCACCACCACTTCTACATCATTATTAGGAAGGACCTGCGCTACTTTTACTTCAAGTTTTCCATCATCAATCATTATAATGTTTCCTGGTACCACATCATTATGCAAGCCGGTGTAGCTCACGTAAATCCGCTCCATATTTCCTATACAATTTGTATTAGTAAAGGTGAGCTTGTCTCCCGGTTTTATTTCAAGTGCGTTATTTTCTATTTCCCCTACTCTTAGTTTCGGGCCTTGCAGGTCCGCAAGTATGGCTACATTATAGGGAAGCGATTTATTCATTTTCCTTATGTTCTCAATGATAGCTGCCTTGGCCTCGTGAGAGCCATGAGAAAAATTCAGGCGAAACACATTTACACCTGCTTTTACCAGGGCTACCATTGCATCGTAATTATCACTCGCAGGGCCTAAGGTTGCTACTATTTTGGTACGCTTTGCCGAATGTTCGGCTGCTGCTTTTTTATCCATATCAGGGTGAAAGTATTTATTAATATTTTTAGACATTCCGGTATTTCAGATTTTAAAAAATTAGCTCTTTTACAAAATAATGTCCTGCAATTTTTGCTGCCTTGCCTTATAATTTAGCTTGATAAAATTTTCACGATTTTCATCCAATCTTCGCTTATGCGTTGTTTCTTTTTCACTGCTTCATCCAGGGGAATATAGTGCATGCGGTTGTTCACGATCCCTACAAATACATTATAGCGTTTTTCCATTAGGCATTCCACCGCGGCATATCCCATCCGGCTCGCTATTAGCCTGTCAAAGCAGGTAGGGGCGCCGCCCCGCTGAATGTGGCCGAGGATACAGACCCGTACTTCCTGCTCGGGCATTCTTTCCGTAATTATTTTTGATAACTCTGTAGCTCCAAATTCTTCTCCTTCTGCTACAACAATTATATTCACCAGTTTTTTTCTTCCGTGCTTTTCTGCCAGTGCATTTATTATGTCTTCAATGTCAGTCCTTCTTTCTGGTATTAAAATATTTTCTGCACCTGTGGCAATACCACTATGCAAGGCAATAAAGCCCGAATCCCTTCCCATCACTTCTATTATAAAAAGACGGTCATGTGCATCTGCGGTATCTCTTACTTTGTCAATAGCTTCTACGGCAGTATTCACAGCCGTGTCGAAGCCAATAGTAAAATCAGTGCCCGCAATATCTTTATCTATTGTTCCCGGAAGGCCGATGCAGGGAATATCAAACTCGTTACTAAATATTTGTGCGCCTCTAAAAGATCCATCGCCGCCGATTATTACCAGCCCGTTGATGCCAAGGTCATTTAAATGATCGAAAGCTTTTTTTCTTCCTTCATAAGAAAAAAACTCCTTGCACCTTGCTGTTTTTAAGATAGTACCGCCACGCTGGATTATGTTTGCAACACTCTTACTTTCCATCTTCTGGATATCGCCATCAATCATTCCGGAATAGCCACGAACGATGCCGAACACCTCCATACCATTGTAGATACCTGTACGCACAACCGCCCTGATAGCAGCATTCATGCCCGGAGAATCGCCACCTGAAGTAAGCACTCCTATTTTGGTTACTTTTTTTTGGGACATTAAAATTAGATTTCCTGTTATAGTTTTGGATTACTTCAAAGGTGGCAAAAATAAACATTTACAACTAGTTATTCGTAAAACTGCATTTTGTTCAAATTCTTTAACTTCAATTCAAAATGAATTAAAAAATGAAATATTTTATTCTATATTTTTTGACGATAATGATGATAACTACGAACTCTTTTGCACAAATAAAATACCCTGAAACTAAAAAAGTAAAACAGGAAGATGATTATTTCGGAACAATTGTGGCCGATCCATATCGCTGGCTGGAAGATGACAACAGTGAAGAAACGAAAGATTGGGTGCTGGCTGAAAATAAGGTTACTGACCAATATCTTTCTTCCATTCCCTTTCGTGATAAAGTAAAAAACAGGCTGGAAGAAATGTGGAATTACCCAAAGTATGGTTCGCCATTTAAAGAAGGTGATTATTATTACTTCTATAAAAATGATGGCCTTCAAAATCAAAGTATTTTGTATAGGCAGCGAGGGCTGGATGGAGAACCTGAAGTGTTTATTGACCCCAACACACTTACTAAAGACGGCACGGCTGCTATAGGAACTCCTACATTTAGCAAAAGTAAAAAGTACGCCGCTTATCTTGTTTCACAGGCTGGCAGCGACTGGCAGGAAGCCCACTTAATGAATGTGGCGGATAAAAAATTATTGAATGATGAGGTAGATTACATAAAATTCAGCGGCCTCTCCTGGAAAGGCGATGATGGTTTTTATTATAGTCGTTACCCTACCCCAGACGAGAAGAACAAGCTGACCAATCAAAACCAAAATCATAAAGTGTATTACCATAAAATAGGCAGACCTCAAAGTGAGGATGCCCTTATTTATGAGGACAAGGAACATCCCTTGCGAACAATCGGAGCAGGGCTTAGTGAAGATGAACACTTTTTGGTATTGGGTAAAAGCGAAGGAACAAGTGGTGTGGAGATTTGGGTAAAAGATATGACCAACACTTCTGCGGATAATGATTTTAAATTATTGATAAAGGGTTTTGATACCGAAGCTGATTTTATAGATAACAATAGTGATAATTTACTGGTGCGTACAAATGCCGATGCACCTAATTATAAAGTTGTGCTGATTGATCCTAAAAACCCGGCAAAAGAAAATTGGAAAACTATCATTCCGGAAAGAAAAGAACTGCTCGAATCGGTAGGCACGGCAGGGCACAAACTATTTCTTACTTATTTACAGGATGCCTCCAGCAGGGTCTATCAAACTAATTATGATGGCCATCTTGAAAGGCAAATCAATTTGCCCGGAATAGGCTCTGCCAGCGGCTTTGGTGGATATAAAGATGACAAAGAAATTTTTTATACTTATACTTCATTTGATTACCCTCCCGCCATTTTCAGGTACAATATTGCCACTGGCCAAACAGATCTTTTCAGAAAAAGTGAGGTGAAAATAAATGCTGATAATTACCAAACGGTACAGTCTTTTTTTACCAGTAAAGACGGCACCAAAGTCCCTTTGTTTATTACCTATAAAAAAGGTTTAAAACTGGATGGAAATAATCCAACGCTGTTGTATGGCTATGGTGGTTTTAATATACCACTCACCCCGGCCTTTTCTATTTCGAATGCATTTTTTCTTGAGCAGGGTGGCGTATCGGTGATTGTAAATTTGAGGGGTGGCAGCGAATATGGCGAAGCATGGCACAAGGCAGGTATGTTGGAAAAAAAGCAAAATGTATTTGATGATTTTATTGGTGCAGCCGAATTTTTAATAGATAAAAAATATACCAATTCCGGCAAGCTCGCCATTCGCGGAGGTAGTAATGGCGGCCTTCTTGTAGGTGCCGCTATGACGCAACGCCCGGAGCTTTTTAAAGTAGCCATTCCGCAGGTAGGCGTGATGGATATGTTGCGTTATCACAAGTTTACGATTGGCTGGGCCTGGGCTGTTGAATACGGAAGCAGTGATAAAAAAGAAGATTTTAAAAATCTTTATAAATATTCTCCCTTGCACAATTTAAAACCAGGAATAAAATACCCCGCGACTCTTGTAACGACCGGCGACCATGACGATAGGGTAGTGCCGGCTCACAGTTTTAAATTTGCCGCAACATTGCAGGCTGATAATGACGGCGCCAATCCTACACTAATCCGCATAGAAACGAAAGCTGGCCATGGCGCCGGGAAACCGACGAGTAAAGTAATAGAAGAAGCTGCGGACATCTGGAGTTTTGTGATGTATAATTTGGGAATGAACTTTAAGAATTAGGTTACAGAGAAATTGAATTAGCAGTTTTAGCTACTCTATAAATTTACCTGAAAACTTAATTGTTTAATTATGGAAAACGATGATAAGCTGCATGAGTTGCTCAGAAAAGTTGAGGGTCTTTCGCTTCAAATTGAGAAAAATACTGAAGAGATTAATTTAATTAAAAATGAAGTATCCTCATTAAAAAATCGCGGTGATGCAAGCGGGCCAAGGCATCCATTGAATCCTCCTCGCGTAAAACAAAATTCTCCTAAGCCATTTCTTCCCGGCTTTGAAAATTTTATTGGCCTAAAGCTTATCAATTTTGTAGGGATTATTGTTTTGATAATCGGCCTTACGATCGGTGTGAAATATGTTATTGATATAAACCTTATATCTCCCGCCATGCGCATCGTGCTTACTTATGTGGCTGGAGTTGCTTTGTTTTTTATTTCATTGTTGCTTCGTAAAAAATATGAAGTATTCAGCATGATTCTTTTCAGCGGTGCAATGGCTTCGGTATATTTTACGACTTATGCGGCCTATGAATATTATGCTTTGATCTCAGGAGCAACAGCTTTTGTCTTAATGTTTGCCTTTACCTTTTTTACGGTATACAACGCCATCAAATATAACAGGCAGGAGATTGCAATACTTGGTTTGGTAGGCGCTTATGGAATTCCATTTTTTGTAAGAGGCAACTCTGAAAATGTTGCCGCATTATTTAGCTATATAATTATTATTAATACCGGCGTATTGCTTATTTCATTTAAAAAATATTGGCTGTCATTAACGTATATTTCATTCTTTACCACCTGGCTTATTTATTTGAGTTGGTTAATCTCGCATTCTGCAAATGAGACCCGTGAAATGGGCGTCTTATTTTGCTATGCTTTTTTTGTTTTTTTCTTATTGAATTCCCTTGCATTTAAAGCGATAAAACGATTAACAATAACACCTTCAGATACATTATTAATAATTGCAAACACTATCTTTTTATATTTTTCATTGATATTGTTGTACAAAGGCTCCGGTAAAACTTCCATAGAAAATATTAGCCTTTATTTTGGCATTGTATACCTCCTTGCAGCAATAGGAATTAAAAAATATTTACCCTTACAAACACATTTCTATAATGGCCTTTTTTGTGTTGCACTTACTGCCCTGGTTGCATTCGCCGGAATAAGATTTACCGGCTTCGTCCTTACAATTATATGGGTTGCGATGGCTGTAATCATGTTTGTTACCGGCATGGTGTTTAGGATAAAATTATTCAGGATTGCCGCGATATTTTTATTTGCGATTACGCTTACAAAATTATTGCTGATAGACAGTATTAAGTTTAACTCAATAGAAAAAGTAATTGCTTATATAATTATAGGTATCGTATTACTGGTCGTTTCTTTTTTATATCAGAAATATAAAAAGATCATTTTTGATACGAAAGACGGCTGACCTTATTTTCCAGCCGGCTCCCTTTGCGTTAATAAATTAGTTGATAGCAGATAAGCCGGCATTAAAATATTGCACCATTCAAAAAACTGGCACAGATATTTCAGGAAGGATTGCATCGTGCCAACATTTGGACGATTTTTATTATTTAAAAAAAAACAATATGAAAAAGATTTTAGCAATGTTCACTATATCAGCATTACTTGGTGCATGTGCCGGCAATGAAACTGAAGACACCTCTACAATGCGAACCAACGACAGTACTACGGTGATACAGTCCCCGGCCGACACTGCTGTCACAACTGCTACCACAACTACTACGGTGTATACACCCGCCGAGGGTGATGCAACTTATCGCAATGGCAAGTTGATGGTGTGGAGAAATAGCGACTGGGTAGAAGCAGATAATGATATAAAAATGGACGACGGCGTAGTAATCCACAAAAATGGTGAAGTAAAAAAAGATGATAAAGTGGTGGTACTTGATGATGGAGAAGTGGTAAACCGTAGTGGTAAGTTTTTTGACAAAACCGGTAATGCTATCGGCGATGCATGGGATGCCACTAAAAAAGGCGTTGGTAAAGCAGGGGAAGCTATTGGAAAAGCTGCCAAAAAAACCAAAGAAGCAGTGACAGGTAAGGATAAAGACAATTAGAAAAAGAGCAATAAAATTACTCCCGGATACAGATTTATTATATCAGTATCCGGGATTTTTTATTTAAAAGTGACTGAGTTATCTTCTATTAATAATTCACGTAGTCCGTGGATTTTTAGTATAGCAAGCACGTGGATTTTTTCTACTAAATTAAATTGCAAAATCTTCACTGTTAATCTTCTCAAATATTTAGGAAGGCGGATTTATTTTATTCTTCGCAAACTTTCTTTTCTGACACCTGCATGGTTATATAACGGTGCCGGTTAGCCGCAAAGTTTATCGCTTTTCTGAATTAAATTTTCTGATCGGGGTAAATGTAATTTTTCAATATGCCGTTAAGTTGTAAAAATGTAATTTCATGCAATAAATTATCAGGGCTTATCCCATTTATGTTATGAAACGTTGCCTTTTATTTTTTGCAATTCTTTTTTTAAACGGTGCCATTGCGTTTGCGCAAAAAGACTCTGCATCAAAGGTTACAGATTCTTTGAACAATCTTCTTTTGTTACAGCAATCCAAACAACTCCATCAGCTCGAAAATAAAAGGTTGTTGGATTCCCTGAAAAAGATTGAACTGCAGGCACAGCTCCTCGAAGTAAAAGCGAATGACGAGGCAAAAAGGCAAGAGTTAAAGAGCCAGCTTGATGCGATCGCTTACCAGGATTCCATAAGGCTTATTCAAAAAGAAAAAAAAATTGATTCGCTGCGCAGCTACGTTTCCGGGTATGGCGTAGCGCCTTTTTACGAGGATACTTTATTTTTTATATATGCAAGGCTCGGTAGTTTCGGGCCAGATGAAAGGGCTGAAGCAATTACCAGCCGTATAAAAAAGCTTGCAAAGAATAGCTTCGGCGGAAAAGATTCTCTTAAGATAATTTCTAACGAACAGATTATTGATATTTCTTCGGGTGAAAATATCATCATGAGTATTTCTGATGATGATGCGCTTTGGGCAAATACCTCAAAAGTGA
>JALYYM010000036.1 GCA_030946565.1 Bacteroidota bacterium
AAAAATTAATATTAAATATTTTGACAGCTAACCACAAACCTGCAGCAATGTATTCTACGGATAAGATGGTGAACAAGGTTCCCATGGTCACCCTTTTTTTCTGGATCATTAAGATATTAGCAACCACTGTAGGAGAAACTGCTGCCGACTATTTATCAGCAACGCTGAATCTCGGGTTAACGATTACATCATATATAATGAGCGGCATTTTATTGATTGTACTTTTTTTCCAGTTTAGAGCCAAAAAGTATGTACCGGCAATCTATTGGGCAGCGGTAGTTTTGCTAAGTATAGTCGGCACCCTCATATCAGATAATTTAGTAGATAACCTCGGCGTGGCTTTACTCACCACCACTATTATTTTTGGCGTTGCATTAATAATAGTTTTTGTATGGTGGTACGCAAGCGAAAAAACTTTATCTGTTCATAAAATTGATACGACCAAAAGAGAATTCTTTTATTGGTTTGCTATTCTCTTCACTTTTTCTTTGGGTACTTCAGGTGGTGATTTGATATCTGAAAGTTCGGGGCTTGGATATGCCTATGCAGCGCTTTTATTCTTTGGGGCAATCGGATTGATATATCTCGCTTACAAATATTTAAAGATGAATTCTATACTTGCATTTTGGTTAGCATATATACTTACACGCCCACTGGGAGCCTCTTTGGGTGACCTGCTTTCGCAATCAACTAAAGATGGAGGATTAGGAATAGGTACAACCGTAACGAGTATAATTTTTCTTTCTGTAATACTTACTCTTGTTATTTATTTAACTGTGAAGCATAAAAAGTAATGCCTGTCACGTGGTTTACTAAATATGCTATCCTGAAAAGAATTGCAATATTATTATTCTTGCTCTTGAGCATTTCTCTTTACGAAATAAATAAAATGAATACCAGCGCTTATTTAGTGAAAAGCATTAGCCCTTTTAGGGCTATAAACTGACGAGTAGAATACCTTTATCTTTTTAAGCCCACTTAAAGATTCGCGTTTAATTCAATTAATAAAAATGCATCTGTAAAATCTTATGCAATGTCTTTCGGCACTTCAGCCGGCGTAATGGTTGGTCTGTAAAATTTGCGTTTGAAAATTTATTTCATCGCAATTGTACTTTCTTACAAACCCATCTTCTTCATAATTCCTTTTACATTTTTTTTATAAATGTCGAGTTCCTTTAGTTTGTCCTGGATAAATTGATTGTCTTCCAGTTTGCCCATTATCACATTCATTTCGTCTTTTGTTTCATACACCATTTTCCTAAAAGGGTTGGTGTAATCTTTCGCCCTTGACTTATAGATTCCATCGGCAATCCAGGATCTTGTTGCAATTGATTTTTCTAAGAGCGATTTAAATAGCTGCGGGGTAAATTGTTTCGATGTTATGTTTTCTACTTCGAGCAGTGAAGTATATGCATGTATCAATTTATTATTTTCATAATTTAAATCTTCATCTCTATATACATCGTGTACTTTTTGCCATGAGTTTACTTTGCCGGATTTGATATTCTTCTTTAATTTTTCTACATGCTGTGATGGGATTAACTGGCCGCCGATATTTTGCCATTCGGCTCTTTGTATGCGTGCAGGCAAAGTTTTTTTCAATTCATCAAACGAAGCAAATTTATTTTTCAGTTGATGATTATATATTTGGATGACGCCATAGTACATTATCAACTCTTTAAACAATTTAATTGCTTCATTCACTTTTATGATCTGTGTTTTTCTTTGGCTATTTTCGAAACCGGAAGTGTAATAATTTCCATCTTCCGCAGGCTTCAATTTCGACAGTAGCTCAAGAGCAGAAAACATTTCATTAATAGTATCAGGTGCCAGGAAACCATATTCTATTTTCTGAATTTTTTCAGTTCGCCTGTCGCGGTCTTCATACTTCCAGGTGTTCCTGGAGAGCGCATACATATTGTATATGAACCAATAGGCAGGCATTACAATAAGCCGGTCCGTTTTTACGTCGTTTATTACAAGGCTAAAAGGGATTTTAATATTTAGCTCAAAAGGAAAATCTCCTTTTGCCATAAGGGTAAAGGAGGCAAACTTTGAATTATGTTTCAGGCTTACACATAATCCCGGCCAAAAGCCACGCCCCGCAATGATTTCACCATCAGGGCTCCGGCTGTTATGGTTACTGCCGATAGTGGCGCCGGCGGCAATATTGCTCTGGCCCATTAATAAAGATGCACACAAAAATGAATTATTATGATGTTGTTCATGCGCCGGGAAGATCAATGAATTAAGTACTTCGCAACATGAGATGGTTGAGTTATTACCGAGATAAGAGTTGATAAGCCGTGCGCCATATTTCAACTGGGAATGCGATGCCATCACAAAGCGAACGGCTTTTACGCCATAGAAAATACGGCAACCATAACCAACGATGCCGTTTACCATTTCGCAACCTTCACCAATTTGCGAAGTTCTTTCTTTATCGCTGTTGATCGTAAGATTTTTCAATTTATTAGCCCCCTTCAGGTAGGCGTCTGTGCCTATTGAAACGTCTTTAATGATGTTGCAATCTTTCAGCACCGTCCTGTCGCCAATGGTTCCATAGTAACCTCTTTTCTTATCAAATTCTTTGCCGGTGAGTTCAACAAAACGATCAAGCAATTCCTTATCATCACGATTGCTGCTCCATAAATAAGCATCTCCGGGCAGCATCAGGTTGAAAGGGATAATGCGCCTGCCCCCATTTTCATTTCTTACCTCCATCCATGTTCTTGTCTCTTCGGTTTCGCCATCTTTCAAAATACCATTGCCGAATTTTGAATAATCAGTCGCGGCCAGTTCGTTCACATTCGCAATCATTACTTCGTTACCTAAAATGTAATGGCTTAAATAGTGCGCATTATCAATACAAATATTGTTACCAAAATCGCAGCTTATGATCGTGCTATCGTATATGCCCACAGGCAAGCGAAGATTATGAAACTCCAGGTAATAAGGCTCCAGCATTCCGATGCGGACCAGGCCAAAAAATTTTGTATTTCTTACAAGGCCCGGATCAAATATATCTGAGACCAAAAGCATACTCCAGTCGTCCGAGCTGTTGCCATTTTGAATAAGTGTATCCCTTTCTACCTCAGTGAGGTTTCGATATTTTATACCGCTATCATTTTGCCAGTTGCGTAAATAATATTCATCTTCACCTTCAGGTAAATATTTTTCAGCGATAAAATTATAGCCTAAGTTATTTATGGGATGCTTTGTGATAATGTTCATTGCGTTGGTTGTCAGTGATGAGTTAATCGGTGATGAGGTATGAGTTGATCAGTGATCAGTTATCAGTGATGAGTGATGAGGTGTGAGTTACGAGTCTTAAGTTGATCAGTGATAACTGTTGAATGCGAAGGTGAAAAAAGTCGTAATTTTTGTTAGTCATTTTTGGTCTATGATTTTTTAAAAGAAACATTTTTTTCCAGGCTTCTATTATGTATAACTTTTAGACACGAACTCGTTTTAAGTGAAAGAGATACCAATAACTCATTTCCGATAACTCATTCCATCTGCCTCATCACTCTTGCTTCACGCCTCATCACTCATACCTCATCACCGCTACCTCGCCACTCAAAAAAAACTACCCACTCTTCCCTTTCAACTTTTCATTTTTCAACTGTTCTCTAAGTCAATTAATATATCCATTTAAAATTTTTTCAACTTCATTTTTTTCATTTTTAAATTCTGATAAGTTTTCCATCGTGATATAAGTACAATCATAAGCGTCAATAAGATGATTATATGTTTCCGCTAAAGACCCTCGTGCTATAATGCAAAAATGAATACGATCAGGAAATGTAAACCTGCCATGGCCTTCAGCGATAGAAGAATTTACACTTCTTGCACTTCTGATAATTTGATCCGTCAGCCTGAACTTTTCTTCGCCCGGAAAAGCTTTGGTTAGTTTCTCAATCTTATTTTTTAGCAACCGCATTTTTTTCCAGACCTCTAAATCCGTATAACTTTTTGACACAAGGTTTTTTTTAGTTTAAATTCGTTTTAGTTTTTCATCAGTGATCAGTGATGAGGTATCAGTGATCAGTGATGAGTGATCAGTGACCAGTGATGAGGGCGAAGTGAAAAAAGGTTGCACTTTTCCCCACGAGATTGCTTTAAGTCAAATTCATTTTTAATTTTCCTTTCATTAGAAATGATAGGATTTTTAATAAACCTATCCCTCATATAGCAACCTTATAACTGATCACATACCTCATAACTCATACCTCATCACTCATAACTGATACCTTATCACTCATGACTAGCTCCCCAACATACTCATTCCACCGTCACAGACTTCGCTAGATTCCTCGGCTTATCTACATCGCATCCTTTGGCAACGCCTATGT
>JALYYM010000044.1 GCA_030946565.1 Bacteroidota bacterium
AGATAAAGATGGCCTGCAATTGCAGGCGGAGGTTCGCAAACGCATTCTGCAGAAATAAGAACTAATGCAATTTTCATTTATTTATAATTAAAACGCTGCACAATTAAAATCTACAAAGCATGAAACCCAGATCAAAAAAATACTACGAAAGAAGAAAGGAACAAAGTGGCCAGAAGAAAGGCTCAGTAACTGATGCTGGTTACAACGAAGAAAACGAAGCTACTACACAACAGTCTCCTAAAAAAAATCCTGCTCCTCCAAAGTCTCAGGACGATCCATCTGAAGATGCGCTTGCCACACAGGATGACACGGGTGGCGGAAATAACTCCGGCAAAAGGATTGATAAAAATTAAAGCTACCTCAAAGTCTTTTCTTAAAGATTATTGCCTTTCCATTTTTTTGTAAGAATGTCTTACCATAGCATTTAACTTTTTGGCATGGTGATAGATATTGTATAAAAAAAAATTTATGAAAAAGAGACCTTTAGGAAGACAGGGAATAACCGCTTCAATACTTGGCTTGGGCTGTATGGGCATGAGTGAATTTTATGGAGAAGAAAATGATGAAGAATCCATTAAAACTATTCACCGGGCTTATGAACTTGGCATCACTTTTTTTGATACCGCCGATATGTACGGCCCATTCAAGAATGAAATTCTTGTTGGAAAAGCAATAGAAGGTTTTAGAAAAGAAATTACCCTCGCAACGAAATTTGGTATTGTCCGTAATCCTGATAATCCGGCAGTAAGAGGATTAAATGGCAGGCCCGAATATGTAAAAAGCGCTTGTGAGGCAAGCCTGAAAAGATTGAATGTAGACGTAATAGACTTGTATTATCTCCATCGCAAAGACCCGGCGGTAGCTATCGAAGAAACGGTTGGCGCAATGGGGGAATTAGTGAAAGAAGGAAAGGTAAGAGCAATTGGCTTGAGCGAGGTAAATGCTGATACATTGCGAAAAGCGCATAAGGAGTTTCCACTCTCGGCATTGCAAACTGAATATAGTTTATGGAGCCGCGAACCTGAAGATGAAATAATTCCTGCGTGTAAAGAAATGGGAATCGCCTTTGTGCCTTACAGCCCGCTGGGCCGCGGATTTTTAACCGGGCAAATAAAAAAATTTGAAGATTTTGCAGAAGACGATTACCGCCGCCACTCCCCGCGTTTCCAGGGAGAAAATTTTAATAAAAACCTTGAGCTCGTCAACAAGATTGAAGAAAATGCAAAAGCAAAAGGTTGCACAGCTTCTCAATTAGCGTTGGCGTGGGTATTAGCCCAGGGCGATTTTATCTTTCCTATTCCGGGTACAAAAAGAGTAAAGTATGTAGAAGAAAATGCAGAAGCGGCAAATATTACTTTATCCCGGAAAGAGCTGGAGCAATTGGCCGATGTTTTTACAAAAGATGCAGCAGCAGGCCTTCGCTATCCTGAAGCCATGATGAAAAGTGTAAACCAATAACACAAATACAATTTTAAAAATTACCCATACAAGCCCTGGCTGCAAAACGAATATCTTTTTATTTCGAATGAAAAATTACGGTGCATAATGTACTGTTCTAAATTTTATTTACATGCCCGAAGGCCCGTCAATCGTTATTCTTAAAGAAGCTGTGCAGGACTTTAAAGGAAAGAAAATTTTAAAAGTAGAAGGCAATAGTAAGCTTGACATTCAACGGATGGCGGGGCAAAAAATATTGGATTTCAAAAGCTGGGGAAAGCATTTCATTATTTGTTTCAAAGACTTTAATGTACGCATTCACTTTATGCTTTTTGGAAGTTACAGGATTAACGAAGGAAAAGATGCAGCCCCACGATTGAGATTTATTTTTAAAAAAGGTGAATTAAATTTTTACGCCTGCTCCGTCAAATTTATTGAAGAAGGCATTGATGAAGTATACGACTGGACTTCTGATGTAATGAGCGATAGTTGGAATGCGAAGGCGGCGAAAAAGAAAATAAAAAAAATTCCGGAAGAGCTTGTTTGTGACACATTGTTGAATCAAAATATTTTTACCGGCGTTGGCAACATCATCAAGAATGAAGTATTGTTTCGAATCCGCCTGCATCCGGAAAC
>JALYYM010000051.1 GCA_030946565.1 Bacteroidota bacterium
GCCTGCGCTATACCCAGTGCCAGCCTGAATATGCCGGGATCAGGCTTGCGCATACCCACCTCGCAGGAAGAAACAAACGCATCAAAGAAATCATGCAGGTTGAACGTTCTGATGCGGTAATTATTAAGCTCTCTTGCTTCGTTATTTATAGAAATTATTTTTATTTGAGGATGTGCATTTTTCCATTGCACTAACCACGGCAACATGCCAGGCAATTGTGTAGATTGTTTAAATATGAAATCTTTAAACTCTTCCCTGGAGAAACTACGCGGCTGATGAAAGATCACCGTATCAAGATATTCATCAAGCGTGACTTTACCTATTTCATACACATTAAAAATGAAGTGATGAAGCTCATCCATTTCGGGATAATCAAGGCCATATTTTTCCGCAGCCGCCTGCCTTGAAAGATGCCCCCAGCCATTGCTTAGTAATACACCACCAATATCAGAGAATAAAATTTTATACGAGCTTTTCATTTACATTTTTAATTAGACTTATTTAACCTGGGAACCTTCAAGCGCCTGAACTTTTTGCAAGCGGCGCTTATGTCTTTCCGCGCCGGTAAATTTTGCATTTAGAAACGACTTTATGAATTCCTCGGCTGCCATCACTCCTGTTACGCGGCCACCAAGGCAAAGCAAATTCATATCATCATCTTCAACACCCTGGTGAGCGGAAAAATAATCCTGTATTAAAGCGGCCCTTACACCGGCAACCTTGTTAGCCGCGATGGCTGCTCCTACTCCACTGCCACAAATAGCAATGCCACGCTCTGCTTTTTTTTCAGCAACGGCCCGCGCTAATGGAATTACAAAATCCGGATAGTCATCGGCAGGATTATTTTCGTAAGCGCCGAAATCTATAATTTCATGCCTTTGCGATACAAGAAAATCATGAACTACCTTTTTAAGATCAAAGCCTCCATGATCTGCTGCTATACCGATTATCATACAATAAAATTTTGATGCTCGTTTACTACCGGCAATACTTTTTCACGAATACCTTCTTCTATGTCTTTTTGTTTCCACAATGCCGCACCCCCTTTTATTCCATCCCTGTTGCCAACGATCACAATATTCTCATCGAGTGTAAAATCTAATTTGGAAGCGTTGCCACCACTAATGTACAGCACGTCATAATTCACAACCACCTTTAAAACTTCCAGCACTCTTTTCATTCTTTTGTTCCACTTTTTTTTGCCGATTCTTTTCATTTCCTCTTCACCTATATACTCATCGTAATCTTTCTTTTTTGTAATAGGATGATGTGCTAATTCCAAATGTGGTAATAAAATACCATCGCTAACAATGGCCGAACCGAATCCGGTACCCAGCGTTATCATCATTTCAATCCCTTTGCCTGCGGCGATTGAAAGCCCCTGCAGATCAGCATCGTTTATGGCAAGTGCAGGCTTACCCAAAAGCAATTCTACATTTTTTTGAAGATCAAACTCCGCCCATTCCATTGTGCCAAGATTAGGCGCTGTTTTTACAACTCCCTTTTTAATGTATCCCGGAAATCCGATTGAAATTTTATTATAGTCTGTAAACTTGCCTGCGAGTTCTTTTATTACTTCCATCACTTTTCCCGGCGTTGAAGGTTCAGGTGTTGGCAATTTTTGATAGTCTTGCAAAAACTCCCCATCACTGCTTAATACCGTTCCTTTTATATTTGAGCCGCCAATATCAATGGAAAGAATTTTCTGGGGAGTTGTGATTTCAAGCATTTGTTTTAATTTAAAGTTTAAGAAAAAAAGCCGGAAAAAAAAATATAAAAAATTACGCTTGGCAATAGTAAAAAAAATTTAGTTAGCAGATGACATTTAATCAATATTAAATAAATTTCCATCCTTACTTTTCTTGTAGTTTAAAAGCACATCAATAAAACTTACGCTTTGAATAAATGGTTTGAACATGTAAAATTTTATATATGCGGATGGTTTTTTGCAGCCATATTTTTATACCTGATGCGGCAGGTAGGTGTGGTTGGTCAAAATGGGATCAATATTAAAATTCGATGGTTCATCATTTTTCTTCCCGGGTTCGCTATAGTGCCTGGCTTCATTTTCGGATCTTTACAATATTTCTTTGAAAAAAATCTCCGCAGAAAATTCTCTTTTATTCTATTAATTGTGCGGGTCGTTGTTGTTCAATTGATCGCGATTTCAATTTTAACTATCGGTTTCTACTCCGTGGTTTCCATGATGGAAAATACATGGAGCAACTTTTACAAGTACGTATTTTCTTCCGGCTCTTTTGTTCTGAACCTGTATGTTTTGCTTGCCAATATATTCTTTGCCATTTTAATTGAGATAATCCGCTTGATCGGGAAAAATAATTTTATCAAACTTCTTACCGGAAGGTTTTTTAATCCGCAGGAAGAATACAGGATATTTATGTTTATTGATCTTAACTCTTCCACCACTATCGCGGAGAAGCTTGGCCATTTGGCTTATAGCAATTTTATACAGGATTGCTTTTCTGACCTGGATGTAGTACATGCATACGGTGCGGAGATATACCAGTATGTAGGTGATGAGGCTGTATTAACATGGGAACTGTCGAGAATGAAATCTATCATTCAATCTGTAGATGCATTTTGGGCTTTTAATACTAAACTCATAAGCGAGTCTGAGTACTATTTTAAAAAATATGGTATGGTTCCTCAATTTAAAGCAGGCATGAGCATCGGCATGGTAACGGTTGTGGAAATAGGGCAACTAAAAAAAGAAATTGCCTATCACGGAAACACTTTGAACACAGCAGCCCGTGTTGTTGCTCTGTGTAATATTTATGGAGAGAAACTTTTAATTACAAAAAAGATGTATGATGAATTTATGAAAGTAAAATCCAAATATATTTT
>JALYYM010000071.1 GCA_030946565.1 Bacteroidota bacterium
TCTTCGAAATACCGGTGAAATATTGAAAATGCCTTTGCTTATTTGTCCAAACATCTGTTATCAACCTGCTCAATAAAATACCGCAAAACAGGGACAGCGAAATACCCAGCATTTGCGTAGTTGCAAATCCCAGTACCGGTCCCAGGCCGAAATAAAATAATATCGCGGCCGTTAAAAAGGTGGTAACGTGTGCATCAATTACCGGCGCAAGTGATCTTTTATATCCGTCGTTAACGGCTTGCTGGTAATTCTTACCTCGGGTGAGTTCTTCTTTTATTCTTTCAAAAATAATTACGTTGGTATCTACGGCCATACCAATGGTAAGTACGAGACCGGCAATACCTGCGGCTGTAAGCGTTGCGCCCAACGCACTTAAAATTCCTATGGTGAAAAGAAGGTTTAGGATTAAGGCAATATTTGCAACCCAACCCGCCGTGTTGTAGTACAACAACATTAAAGCAAAGATGATAAGGAATGAAATAGCAAACGCTTTTGCTCCGCCGTTTACCGCATCCTGGCCGAGTGTTGGCCCTACAATTTGCTCCTGAACAATTTTTGCCGGTGCATCTATCTTACCGATCTTTAAAATGTTAGCCAGATCCTGCGCTTCTTCAACAGAAAAGTTTCCACTGATTTCGGAATTACCGCCTTCAATAGGACCGTTTACATTTGGAGCGCTGTAAACAATATCATCCAGAACAATTGCTATAGGCTTGTTCACATTATCCGTTGTAAGTTTTGCCCAGATACGACTTCCGGTCGGCGTCATTTGCATTTTTATAGCAGGCCGGCCACGTTCATCGTAATCTGCTCTTGAATCTTCAACACCCTCTCCTTCCAGTTTTGCTTTATCTGTTCCCGGAACGGTTTTGATGGCATATAATTCAAAATATTTGCGATTAGATTTTTCATCCTTTTGCTCAAGGCCGTATAAAAATTTCAGGTCTGATGGAAAATTATTTTTTACAATATCCGTGTTCAGATATTCATTTGCCCTGGCCGTATCTCTTAATTCAATATTTGCAATGGCAGCGATATACTGGGGCTTCCCCGACTTATCCTGCTGCGGCGCGATGAAATGAATTACGTTTGCCAGCGGATGCTGATTGGCAAGGATCTTTGACGAGTCAACGGCAACCTTCGACGTGTCGTTTGCATTTTTAGATGTATCCACTTTAACCCCACTTAGATAATCGCCAAGCGCTTTATCTGCATCCTCAATATTTTTACTTATTTCTCCAATATTATAAACTTCCCAAAATTGTAAATGGGCCGAAGCCTGTAACAACTTTCTTACTCTTGCAGCATCCTGAACACCTGCCAGCTCAACGGTTATAATTCCCTTATTTTCATCCTTGTTTATATTTGGCTGAGCTACCCCAAACTGGTCAATACGCTTAAGGAGAATTTTATACGTTTGATTAATCGCTTCTTTTGCGCTGGTTTTTAATTGGTCAAGAACTGCATTATCATTATCAGTTACTTTGATCGTCTTACCTGCACCTGCAAACAATGAAGATAAATTCGCCGATGGATTTTGCTGTTTAAAAACTTGTCCAAATAAGGAGATATAGTCGAGGTCGCTTGTTGCTTTTTCCTGGTCGGCTTTATTTATGGCGTTTAATAGCTGCGGATCTTTCGGATTATTGCTCAATGATTTTAAGAGTCCTTCAAGGCTTACATTCAGGGTTACATTCATGCCACCCTGCAGATCCAGCCCAAGATTCAATTCGTTCTCTTTACACTTTTGATACGTAGTACCCAATACAGGGTAAATCTTCGCATCTCTCGAACTATCAAGCAACCTGCTGTATTGTTCCTTTACGAGATTGTCTTTCGCATCGGCCATGATGCCGGGATTTCTCATTTTTACAATCTTTTCGGCCTTCTGCTTCATCTTACTCTCATAACTATTTACAACCCACGTAAATGAAAGCTGGTAAACAGAAATCAGAATAAGCGTAATGGCAAAAAACCACACCAAACCTTTCAGTTTCATATCTTAATTTTTAGAAGTTTGCAAAGATAAGGTTTTGAACTTGAAAATATCCATCATTTAAAGTCGTTTGGAGCATCCCAATTTTCGTAAGGTT
>JALYYM010000123.1 GCA_030946565.1 Bacteroidota bacterium
GAGAAAAAAAGATCGGCACTTTTGTGTTCCCACAGCGCGGCGTTGATGAATGGTCTAACTGGGGCTACAGCAATCCTGTTCATGTGTACCTGAAAAAAGGCCGGCACAATTTGATGCTGGCCTTTGAACCTTATAATGAAAATATGAATGTAGATGTGAACCAGGCAATGCTGGATTATGTAAGGATTGTAAAAAGCCCCCTATCCCCCGAAGGGGGGAATAAGACGGATTGAAAGACGGACTATCATACTGGGCCACATATCCCCGAAGGGGGAAATAAGACAGATCAAAAGACGGACTATCATACTGGGAATAAGATAAGGATAAAATACTTAGGCTAATTATTGATTTATTAATTGCATATATTTTGAAACGCAATACACTCGTTCAATTATACGAACTGCTTCCGGAGAAGGAAAGAATAATCGTGGATGTATTGCGGCAAATAATTAAAGAAAATTTGCCATCCGAATGTGGTGAAAAGATTTCTTACAATGTTCCTTTCTTTTATGGCAACAGGGGAATCTGCATAGTGTGGCCCGCTACAATTCCACGCGGCGGTATTAAGGAAGGTGTGTTGCTGGGCTTTTGGTATGGCAATCAATTGAATGATGTTGATCGTTACCTTATCCACGGAACCAACAAACAAATTTTTTATAAAATCTATAAATCACCTGAAGAAATTGATGAGGCGACCATCAGTAAATTATTAAAAGAAGCGGTGAGAATTGACAGAGGCAAATCACCCATTGCTTTCAAAAAAAATTTAGTCCGATCGGAATACATTCTTCAACAAAAGATAAACTAACGGATCAGGATAGACGATCCTTTTTGAAAAACCTTTTTGCCCGTATCATGATTTGTATATCGCAGCAGCCATACATACACGCCGGTATCCTGCGGTTCGCCTTTTATTCTTCCGTCCCATTTGGCCGTCCAGTCAGTACTATGAAATACCAAGTTTCCACGGCGGTCATATACCCTGAAATCAAGGCCGTCTGCTTTAAATGCATTCAGCGGATACAGGTAATCATTGAGGCCATCACCATTAGGCGTAAACGCAGTTGGAACTGCTATGTAGCAGGACTTCAAAACTTTTATGTTATTATAAGCCGTATCAAAACAACCTGCATTATTTTTCACCACCAGGCGAAGCGTGTATATTTGCTCTGCTGATAATACCGGGTAATGTTCCGGCAAAGGAGCCGGAAGATTACTTATGGTTCCATCGCCAAGGTCCCATGTATATGAAACTATATTCCCAATACTTTTATTAACGAAGGTTGCAGTGTCTTCCGGGCACAATATGTTAGTCACTTCAAAAGAAGCTTTCAATTCATTACCGAGCGCAATTACCTGCGTAGCCGTGTCTGAGCAAAGCCCATTGGATACTGATAACGTAATGGTTTTTGGCGTGAATGTATTGTAAGAAACAAGAGGATTCTGTTGGATGCTATTGCCTGCATAATCAAGATTCCATAACCAGTTATTCACGCCGTTTTTACCATTATGAAAAAAGGAAATTATGTCGGAAGTACATCCCTCTGAAACCTGGTAAGTAAAGGCTGCAGATACAGTATCACTCAAGGCAAAATTTATAAAAGAACCGGCAGGCGTTTGCTGGCCGCATTCATTAATGATGGTATTACCATCGCTGCCACTCAGCAGCTTAAGCTGGTAGTTACCGCCAACCACTAACGGGCCTGCTAAATTTAATGTAATCTCCGTGCTTGATCCATTTATACAATTACCCGCAGCACTATTGACTTTCACTAACGAAGGCCCCGTGATTATAAAGTCACTTCCATCAGTGGCTATAGATGAGCAAAGAATATTTTTCTTAAAAACAAGATGCATAGTTTGCGGCGCACATGCAGGCGTTGTGAGGCTATCCATAGCGGTTGGCTGCAGCGGCAATACCTGGAACTGCACCTTATTACCGGGCACAATATTCCGGTCGCAATTATCAAGCAAAGTATTGTTATCAGATCCGTTTCCAATGGTTAATGTATAATTGCCGGGTGATAAAGCCGTGCCTAGCCCAAGTTGCAGTGTATCCATATCAAAGTTTGCCTTACAACTATTGCTGGCTGCTGAGAGAATAGTGATTCCGCCGGATAGTGTGAAGTCGCTGCCATTAGCGGCAAGGCTGGCGCATTTCATTTTCTTGTTAAGCACTACTGTAATTACCGTACCATCACAGGAAGCACTTGCCTCCTTCATATCCGGCAACAGAGGATCTGTTATCACCGCGGTGCCTCCGCCAAAAGATAAGGTGTATCCATTTTGCGATGGCGTGAAAGTAGTAAAATGGCTCACTAATAAAATGTAATCGTGTCCAAATTTCAGGCTCGGCATTTTACTAAATGTAGGATAAGTATAGCCAGCACAATCCTTTAAGGAAGCGCCCGACGCGTTAGTACCCGTGGCGCCGGTATTACCCGACCAATTGCAGGCTACAAACAATGAAGCATCTGTATATATATCATTTGGGTTGTGACCAGTGATGTCAAATATCTGCCAGTCATAATCATCATTAAGATCGAAAGGCGTTATTTTAAATCCTAACGTGCCCGGTGTGTAACAAGTAAATTTATACCAGAACGGGTTTAAGTCTTTAAGACCGTCCTGGCTGCAAGGGCCGGGTATATCCCTGCCGCCGCAATAGGGAACGGTATCCTGCGTAAAAGTATTTGTGCCACAAACGGGAAAAGCTGAGGAAGGATTTTGGCCAAGCGTTGTACAAACCTGCGCCTGTAGTTGCTGAAGAGCAAAAGCTATGGTTAGAATGAAAATTGCAGTTTTTAATTTCATACACATTAATGACCCTCAAACATATTCAATCGATGCAAATTTTCATGTTTAAATTTATTTAAGATTTCAATAAAATTGCGGGGAGCATGCTATGCAAATAAAATTCTCTCCACGTAACGTATATCATTCTCATCATAAAATTTATCAACCCATTTGCCGGTGTTATCAAGTGTAATAGGTTTTTTCACATCACCGGCTTCCGCAGCTTTTTCTTCTTTATCTTTTAGTGACCTAAAGTTATAATGATCGGTTAACCGGATGGCTTCAATAGCAAAGGCTGTGGCAACATCGGTATCTTTTATGCATAATAAATTGTCGCCGTTATCTTTCTCGCCGCCGAGTGCAAGATTGGAAGAACCGCAATAAACTTTTGCATCGCTCTTATTAAAATTTATCACTACAAACTTATGATGTATGGCATGGGCAAGCCCGAGAGAATGTTCCGTATTGAAGGGCGGCGGTAGTTCCCGATTGGCAGCTTTGGCATTTATAAGCAGCCCGGTTTTTTTACCCGGCTTATACAAGGATATTTCATCGCCGCTGCTATCCGTAACTCCATAAGTATAGATCGCGTCATTTTTATGCAACTCCCGCAATGCCGGTATCAGGCTGCCAGTGCTGGTTACGCCCAATTCCATTACAGAAAATAAAACAGACTTTGTGCTTTTATCCAATACATTTTTCGTGATCGCATCAATAACCTGTGCAGCATATTCAGGCGAATGTGGTGAAAAATTAATTTCCGTTGTTGGCACGGCAGGCTTTTGAAATTTCTTTGGATGCAAAGCATAATTAGTGGCGCGAAAGAGCGGTGCATTCCCTTTTTTCCAACAGGCATTAAAAACATTACCGTAATATTCAGCCACATTTTTATTATCAAAAACCAATACATGATTTGCATTTATATAAAGGCCGGTATAAGAAAAATTTGTGGAGCCGGTCAGCACTTTATAGGGCTTATTTTTTTTCTTTAGTATAATTATTTTACAATGCGAATAGCGTGCGAAATGACACCTGAATATTTCAGAATTACCTGTCGCAGCTAATTGAAATCTTTTTGTGAAATCATCTTCTTCCGCTTTATCACCTGTATGCAATGATGCATTGTCAATGATCATTCTTATGCTGCCTCTCGTCCCAAGGTCCAGGCACATTTTAGCAATTACCGGATCGTTGTAATCGTACGCATACATATCCACCGATACATCTTCGTTGTCTAATGCTTCTTTTAAAAGATTATATGTTTTTTTTCTTGCAGAAAACCCGAGCCATACATACATGTTTTCATAGGTGAAATCCTGGTTGTGAAAATTGCCCGCGATGGTGTTTGTATCAAATAGCCAATCACCGCCGGGTATCAATTTTTGTGAGGCGCCATAGCGATTTGCGAATGCCTGTGATTTTAAAAAAGCCCTTGTAAATCCCATGCTGAAACCTGCTTTGGTGAAATCATCCACCATTATTTTTACTGAAACCGTTTGTGTTTTATCAGTAGGCAATAACTTTTTATTTATATCAAGAAAACGGGGTGTTGCCATGTAGATGTACTCGCCCGTAAGGATACCCGTTTGCTGGTAAGAGCCTGGGAAATGTACCCACCGGAACAGTTGAATGGGTGACGCATTCGAGCTTGTTACATTATTAATCCCTTCGAAATTGAGCAGGTTTTGTATAAAGTATTTTTTTCCTCTTTGGTTAATGTACGCCAGCGTGAAGCCCGCAAACGTACCATCAGCAGGCTTTTCAGCCATATTCATCGCAAGCATTGTCATGGTGGAACCTTGCCAGGCTTTTAATGAAAAACCATTGTTGGAAGCTGTAACAAACATATCAATATAAGTTTAAGTAAGAAATGGGGCGCAATCCGGGTGGGCAACTTTAATAGCAATGATTAATCATTTATCAAAAAAGATAAAGTGCTGCTAAAGTAAAAAAGAATAGTTGAGGAGGGAAATGTTATGCATCTTAATTATAAAATTGAAATTGTATTTGCGGTATCCCGGACAACCGTGCATTTTTTCTTATTCGCTTGAGATGGAATAGATAAGTGAGATTTTTTTATCGAATTGAGTAACGTATTTTAGCGGAAAAGAAATGTTGTAGGCTAGCCTTACTGACACCTTAAAAATATATGAGACTATTTTCTTACATCGTTGCACACGACTACGGACTTGCACCAAATCCTTATTGGGGTAAACTAACTTTAACTGTTTGTAAACCTGCCATAAGAAGAACAGCCGAAAAAGGCGATTGGATTATTGGAACAGGTTCTAAAAATGTTATTGACCAAAATCGAAATAAAAAAGACCATTCAGGAAGATTAGTTTTTGCAATGCGAGTTGACAAGGTAGTAACCATGGAAGAGTATGATGAATATTGCAAAACGACGAAATCTGAAATGAAATACAAATTACCTCACAATAATTTGTTTAATACAGATTGGCGACATAAGGTTGGCGACGACATTTATGATTATTCAAATTGTGTTAATAAAATTCCTGGCTTACGAAAAGTAATTCACGAAGAAGAAGACAAGCCAACAGATCTGAGTGGACTAAATGCACTCATTTCAAAACATTTTTATTATTTCGGTAATTCAACAAAGGAAATTCCAATTAAGAATGTGATAGCCATTTTAAAAAGTGAGCAAGGTCATTTAGTATTAAACGAAGAAATAGACACAGATAAAGAAATAATTAGCGATTTTTTATTTTGG
>JALYYM010000160.1 GCA_030946565.1 Bacteroidota bacterium
CCTCAAATACAGGCGGTAAAGAGCTCAACCAGAAGTTGTCAGATAGTCGCGCCAATTCGGTGAAACAATATTTGATAGACAATGGAGTGGAAGAAAGCAGGATCACCGCAACAGGCTATGGCGAAGACAAGCCAATTGCTGATAACAATACAGCAGCAGGACGTGCTAAAAACAGGCGAGTAGAAATGCATTTGAAAAATTACTAATTCTCTTTTCTAAAATAATTGAAAAGCCCTGGAATTTTCCGGGGTTTTTTATTGCGTAAAATTAAATAATAGCCTTTCTTAAACTAACTAATTTCTTAAGCAGATCTTCAAGCAGATCAAGCCTGAGCATATTTGCGCCATCACTTAAAGCACATGAAGGATCGGGATGAGTTTCGATAAACAAGCCATCAGCGCCGGTTGCAATAGCAGCTTTGGCAATTGTTTCGATCATTGCCGGGTTGCCACCAGTTATGCCACCGCTCTGGTTAGGCTGTTGAAGACTGTGGGTACAATCCATTACCACCGGCACACCATGACCTTTCATTATTGGAATATTCCTGTAATCTACTACCAGGTCCGTGTACCCAAAAGTGTTTCCACGTTCGGTCAGCATCACCTTATCGTTTCCTGCTTTCGTAATTTTTTCAGCAGCAAACTTCATGGATTCGCCGTTTACAAATTGACCCTTTTTCACATTAACTATTTTCCCCGTAAGCGCAGCCGCCACTAAAAGATCAGTTTGGCGACAAAGGAAAGCAGGTATCTGCAACACATCAATATACTTGGCTGCAATGGCGGCTTCTTCATGTGCATGTATATCCGATGTTGTGGGGAGAGAAAACTTTTTACCCGTATTATGCAAAATTTGCAAGGCATCCTCGTCGCCAAGGCCTGTAAAAGATGAAGCACTGGTGCGGTTTGCCTTGCGGTAAGACGCTTTAAATATGTAAGGGATGCCGAGGTTTTTACATATGGCAGAGACTTTTTCGGCTATGCCAACCGTTAGTTCCTCACTCTCTACTACACATGGCCCTGCTATTAGGAAGAAGTTATTTTTATCGTATTGTTGATTACTAAAAAGATCTGTAAGAAAGGAATTCATTTTTTTAAGCAAATATACCGCAAGTGGTAAGGTTTTATTTATACGGTACCGCACAAATGAATGCAAGCAGTAAAAATTTAAAACCGCTTTGCAGATGATAACTTGTGTTTCGCCGGTAACATTCTTTATTTAGCAGATTACAATTGCAATACAATACAGCGCTATATACTTTTGACTTTCTAAAATAGAAGAAGCAAATGAAAAAGTCTGTCATTACACTGTTGCATATTTTTTATTGGGTAATGTACTTGTCGGTACTTACCATACTATTCCTTTCTTTAAATATGGGTAAGATGCAGGTAACGCCAAAACTTTTACTGCATGTGTTGTTCCTTAAGCCATTCGGATTGAGTATAATTCTTCCAGGCTTATTGGGCTTCTATACATTTTATTTTATACTATTTAATAAGTTTCTTTTAAAGAAAAAAATTTTAGAGTTGTTTTTATCAGCCAGTGTAATCGCTTTTAGCGGTTCCGTAATTACCGAACTGGTCGTTTACAAGACTTTTCATAAACAGGGAATCAATTGGGGATTGAATGAAATTTTTACCATTGGTTTACTTCTGACCTTTATTACGCTGATAAATGGTGCAGCGGGGCTAATTGTAAAAGGATTTATCAATTGGTATAATGATATAAAAATTAAAGTAGAGTTAAACAAAAGAAATTATGAAATGGAATTGGCTATGTTGAAATCTCAGATTAATCCGCATTTTTTATTCAACACGATTAACAATATTGATGTACTGATTACTAAAGATGCAATAAGAGCCTCTGAATATTTGAACAAACTCTCAGATATTATGCGGTTTATGCTTTATGAAACGAAGCCTGCGAAAATCCCTTTAAACAAAGAGCTTGCTTACATTGAAAAATTTATTGAACTGCAAAAAATAAGAACGACCAATGAACATTACGTCAATTATTCTCTAAAAGGTGATGCGGCAAATTTCATGATACCCCCAATGATTTTAATTCCCTTTATTGAAAATGCATTTAAACATGCTGAAAATAAAAAGGCTGAAAATGCTATCAATATTAATCTTGATGTTGAACAGGAAAAATTCATTTTCAAATGTGAAAACACTTACAACCAACATACACAAATGAAACAGGAACACGGTGGCCTTGGAAGTGAAATGATAAAAAGCGGTTATCATTGTTGTATCCCGGCAAGCATCAATTGACAATCACAAATAATAACGAACTTTATAAAGTTGAACTATCACTTTATTAATTATGAAAATTAATTGTGTTGTAGTAGAAGATGAACCTTTAGCCGTTGAACGGGTTAAAGGTTTTATTTTAAAATTACCCTTTTTAAATCTGCTTGATACGTTTGATAATGCAGTTGACGCATTGGCTTTTTTGAAATCCAACAAGGTTGATCTGCTTTTTTTAGATATAAATATGGGTGAAGTTTCCGGTATCCGGTTATTAGAATCATCAATGATTACCAGCGAGGTAATAATTACAACTGCCTACCAGGAATATGCGTTGAAGGGATTTGATTTGCAGGTGTGTGATTATCTTTTGAAGCCTTATACTTTTGAGCGATTTATACGGGCGGTCGATAGAGCTAAGAACAATTTATCAAAAGATGAAATAGACAGGAAGTTTATTTTCGTTAAAACAGAATACCGCCTGGAAAAAATTCTTTTGAGTGAAGTGTTTTACATTGAAGGAATAAAGGACTATCGCAGAATTCACACCGCCAGCAAGCGCATCATGACATTGCAAACATTCAATGATTTTGAAAAAGAAATTTCTGCCAATCTCATTTGCAGAGTTCATAAGTCGTTTATGGTGTCTTTAGATAAAATTGAGTCAATAGAAAGAGACCGTATAAAAATTCAGAATGTATTCATTCCAATTTCTGAAACTTATAAGAAAAGATTCTATGAGCTTATAAGCTATTCTGAAAAATAAAAATATAGATAGCGCTAAAAACAAGAAAGAAGCAGAGACAATTTGCTACTCTACTATTGATAGAAGTAATAAAAAAAAGCTGTTCCAATTTTAGGAACAGCTTTTTAAAAATTTATATTAAAGGGGGTATTTCTTCCACCACTTCATGTGGCCCGTCAGGAGGAAATTTCCCCGGATTCCTTAGCCTGCTATGGTAGCGGCTGTATCCGAAATAAACAATGAAGCCAATTAGCAGCCAGCCGAATAATCTTGCCCAGTTAGTCCATCCAAGCCCGAAGATCATGGAGCCACAAACCAATATGCCTAAAATAGAAACTACTTCCACTGCAGGTACTCTAAAACCTCTTTTAATTTCAGGATGTTTCTTCCGCATGATCCAAACGCCGGCGCATACAAGCATAAAGGCAAACAAGGTTCCTATACTTGTCATATCGCCTACAATATCGCCGGGTATAAAGGACGCAAAACATCCCACAAGCACCAGGAATATCAGGTTTGATTTATAAGGTGTTTTAAATTTATGATGTATTTCAGAAAAGAAATGCGGAACCAGCCCGTCCTTACTCATAGAATAAAATACCCGCGATTGCCCCATCAGCATCACAAGAATTACTGAAGAAAAACCGGCAAGTATTGCAATGGTTACAAGATTACTTAGCCATTTATAAGTAGGTACCCAAATACCGCCAACCATAGAACCACTCATGTGTTCAATAGCATATACAACAGACGCCTCTTTGCCCTGCGTGCGGAAGTCATGTACAGAAGCAACACCTGTGAGCACATAAGAAAATAAAATATAAAGAATAGTACAAATAACCAGCGAGCCGAGAATACCAATCGGCATATCTCTCTTTGGATTTTTAGTTTCCTGTGCTGCAGTAGATACAGCATCAAAGCCAATGAAGGCAAAGAAGACGACACCCGCGGCCCCTAATATACCGAGGATACCTCCATAATGGTGGGCGATTCCCTGGTCATCAGTGTAAACAGAATTTTCAGGAATAAAAGGTGTATGATTTTCCGGCTTTATATATTGCCAGCCCATGGCTATTACCACCACCACGATAGCAACTTTCAAAATAACTATAATAGCATTCACTACCGCCGATTCCTGCATGCCTCTTATCAATAACAAGGAGAGTAAAATAATAATGAACAACGCAGGTACATTCATAAAGCCATGTATGCCGGTGTTGGATACCTCAAACGGCGAGTGGCACCATTCATAGGGGACTCGTAATCCAAAAATTTCAAGAAGCTTATTAAAGTATTCACTCCAGGCTATAGCTACGGTGGCCGCACCTACGCCATATTCTAAGATCAAATCCCAGCCAATAATCCACGCTATAAATTCTCCCATGGTTGCATAAGAATAAGTGTATGCACTTCCTGCGATTGGAATCATAGAAGCAAACTCTGCATAACATAATCCCGCAAACGCACAACCAACAGAAGCTACAATAAATCCTATTGTTACTGATGGCCCCGCATTTTGAGCCGCCGCCGCAGCCGTGCGTACAAAGAGCCCTGCACCAATGATAGCACCAATACCCAGAGCAATTAAATTCCCCGGCCCTAAAGTTCTCTTTAAAGAGTCGCCTGTTTCAGTAGCTTCCTGCATCAGGGCACTCATCGGTTTAGTTATAAATAAACTCATAGTAAGATGTGGTGGTTTTGGTTATCAATAGACTGGAAAAATAAGGAATAAATTTTAATATTGGCTGCACTTATAAATTTCATTCGACGGGGTCGATAACTGTCATTAAACATTATATTGCAAACTTATTATTTGTAATGCAACCCACTAAAACCAATAAAAATAAGCTGACCATTTACATTCTTGCAGCCATGGTAGCAGGTATTGTTCTTGGCTACATCGTACACGAAAATTCTTCTCCGGCATTTATCGCTTCATTTTCAGTAAATATAAATTTGCTTACCACCATATTCCTCCGGCTTGTTCAAATGATAATAGCGCCGCTTGTATTTTCAACTTTAGTGGTTGGCATTGCAAAGCTGGGCGATTTAAAAACAGTGGGGCGCATTGGTGGAAAAGCTTTATTGTGGTTTGTATCTGCCTCGCTGGTAAGCTTGCTGATAGGATTGACGTTGGTAAACTTTTTCAGGCCCGGAGCAGGCATTGACCTTAAGATAGCTGATACCGCCGGAGCAAAAGACCTCATGACAAATACGCACCAGTTTTCTTTAATAAATTTTGTAGAGCATGTATTTCCAAAAAGTATTTTCGAGTCTATGGCCAATAACGAAATATTACAGATCGTAATATTCAGTGTATTCTTCGGCGTAGCTGCTACAGCCATTGGCGATTATGCAAAACCTATAATAAAAGCTTTGGAAGGAGTTTCTCATATCATTTTAAAAATGGTAGGCTATGTAATGAACTTTGCACCGCTTGGTGTGTTTGGAGCGATAGCCGCCGTGATCGCAACTAAAGGGCTTAAGATCTTTAGTTTTTATGGTCAGTATCTTTTATTTTTTGTGATAGGTATTTTCATTCTTTGGGCAGTGTTGCTTGCTGTTGGTTATCTTATTTTAAGAGATAGGATTCCTTCTTTGTTAAAAAGAATTGCACAGCCACTTTTAATTGCTTTTAGTACCACTAGCAGCGAAGCCGTGTTCCCCAAACTAACGGAGGAGCTTGAACGCTTTGGTTGCCCCGAAAAAATTGTGGCTTTCACGTTGCCGCTCGGCTATAGTTTTAATCTTGATGGAAGTATGATGTATATGACCTTTGCAAGTGTTGCTATAGCGCAAGCGTATGGTATACACATGGATCTGGCAACACAGTTAACGATGTTGCTGGTGCTAATGCTTACCAGTAAAGGGATTGCAGGTGTGCCCCGTGCGTCGTTGGTGGTAGTATTGGCTACATGCAGTATGTTTAATATTCCGCCGGAAGGAATAGCATTAATTTTACCGATAGATCATTTTTGCGATATGTTTAGAACAATGACAAACGTGCTTGGCAATGCTTTGGCAACTTCAGCCGTGAGCAAATGGGAAGGAGAATTAGCTACTTAAATTAAAAATTATATTGGTGGAACTATTGAACATTTTAGGAATTAATATTAAAGACCTTTTAAACCCGCAAGTCTATATCGAGCATGGCGGCTTATGGATGATACTCTTCATCGTATTTGCAGAGACAGGTTTATTCGCAGGCTTCTTTCTGCCTGGTGATGCCTTACTCTTTGTCACAGGTATTTTTAGTGATTCCATTGTGAGTGCGGCGTTATTTCATTCCAACAATCAATGGGTTGATCTGTGTATTTTGTGGTTGTTGATTTCTATTGCGGGGATTTTGGGTAATACGGTTGGCTATTGGTTTGGTAAAAAAAGCGGCCCATTTTTATTTCAGAGAAAAGATACTTTCTTTTTCAAGAAAAAATATTTGGTGCAGGCACATGAGTTTTATCAAAAGAACGGAGGCGGGGCAATTGTGCTTGGAAGGTTCGTACCCTTCGTGCGTACGTTCGCGCCTATAGTAGCCGGTATTGTTTTGATGGACAAAAAGAAATTTATGTTCTTTAACATTGCCGGGTCAGTTCTATGGGTTGGAAGCATGTTGTTTGCCGGGCACTTTTTGCAAAAGCTCATAATGAAAGAATTTAATTTTGATTTAAAAGAACACCTTGAAGTAATTGTTATAGGTATTATTGCTGTTACCACCATACCAGTTTTATGGAAAGTTTTCAGTAAGAAGAAAGAACCAAAAAATGATGAACCAAACAGTTCTGCCTCTATATGAATAAAAATCAAACTGCAGTTTTTTCTCTTCCCGTTATTGTTGCAGCATTAGGTTATTTTGTTGATATATACGATCTCCTTCTTTTCAATATTGTTCGCATTCCCAGCCTCCGGTCTTTAGGCTTAAGCCAGGCCAACATTGATAAGCAGGGAGAATTTATAATCGGTATCCAGATGATTGGCCTCTTGATTGGCGGCATCATTTGGGGAATTGCCGGCGATAAAAAAGGAAGATTAAGTGTTCTCTTTGGTTCCATCATTTTATATTCT
>JALYYM010000189.1 GCA_030946565.1 Bacteroidota bacterium
TATCGGAGGAAGAAGAAATGAAAGTAATGAAGTTTGGAGGCACCAGCGTTGGTAAGCCTGAAAGAATGAATGAGATTGTAAAGCTGATCACTAAAGATGACGAGCCTACAATAGTTGTGTTGAGCGCATTGAGCGGAACAACCAATTCCCTCTCTGAAATAAGCAGTAGCCTCAGTAAAGGTGAAAGGCCTGCAGCCAAGCAGCATATAGATGCGCTGGAATTGCATTACCAGAATTTTATAATTAAGCTCGTAAAAAGCGAAGATGCTTATAATAAAGCAAAATTGATTATTGCAGAGCATTTTGAATTTCTCAATATCATTTTAAAAATATCTTACAGCGAGGCTTTAAACAAAGATATACTTGCCCAGGGCGAATTATTAAGCACCAAACTCTTTAGTGTTTTTCTAAATGAAAAAGGAATAAAGCATACCTGGCTACCTGCACTGGATTTTATGACGATTGATTCGTCCGGAGAGCCGCAGGTAGGAAGCATTAAAGTGAAGCTTTCTCAAATATTGAAGAAGCACAAAGACAGCCATCTTTTTCTAACTCAGGGCTACATTTGCCGCAACTCAAAAGGTGAGGTTGATAACCTTAAAAGAGGAGGAAGTGATTACACAGCTTCATTGATCGCCGGCGCTATCGGTGCATCAGTTTGTGAAATATGGACGGATATTGATGGCATGCACAATAACGATCCGAGGATGGTAGAAAAAACGAAACCCATCGGGAGATTGAGTTTTGACGAGGCAGCCGAGCTGGCATATTTTGGGGCTAAAATTTTGCATCCTGCCAGTATTTGGCCTGCGCAATATTTTAATTTTCCTGTAAGACTGCTGAACACGATGCAGCCTGACGCACCAGGTACATTGATAGAAAGCGAAGCAGGAAGCGTAGGCGTGAAAGCTGTTGCAGCAAAGGATTTCATCACTGCAATTAAAATAAAAAGCAGCCGGATGTTACTGGCTTACGGTTTTTTAAGAAAAATATTTGAAGTGTTTGAAAAATATCAGACGGCTATAGATATGGTGACAACTTCGGAAGTGGCCGTGTCGCTCACCATTGATAATGATGCCTACCTGAGCGAGATTATAAAAGAACTTGAGGTGTTTGGAAGTGTAGAGGTTGACAGCGATCAGACCATTGTGTCAATCGTCGGAAACCAAATTACACAAACCAAAGATGTTCTTGCAAAAGTTTTTTCGAACTTATCAGGTATTCCTGTAAGAATGGTAAGCTATGGTGGCAGCCAACACAATATTTCTATTCTTGTTTCGCATGAGCACAAACAAAAAACATTGCAGCTTTTAAATAAGGGTTTGTTCGGAATGTGAGTGTTTCGAAAGGTTTACTCGTCGATTTTGCCTTAATATTTTAGGCCCATCTTTTTATACAAAAAAGTCATTAGCCACATTGGGCCTATCAACAGGAACTGTAAGTCTTTTAAAAACGATGGTTTTTTACTTTCTATTTTATGCCCATAAAATTGGCCAATCCATGCAGCCAAGAAAATAATTATGCAAACAAGCCATAGGGAAATAGGAGCAAATTTCTCTATGAGATAACACAAGGCCACGCAGATAAATCCGAATAAAACATACCAATGCCTATGGGGTATGAAAGCCTGAAATAGTAAATAACTGCAAAAACAAGTGCTATCATCGCCACATTTAATTCTAAAGTTGTGGTAACAAAGAAGGGCAACCTAATGCAATAGAGTAAGCCTGTAATGGAAAAAAAAATTGCGGGAACGCATATCCAATGAATAAGTTTGTTGGTTTCATTTCTATGGCTTTCGCCATATTTATCCAGCCATTGGTTGATACTTCTCATAAAATCGTTTCGACTAATTTATCTATAATTAACTTAAAAAAAAATCCCCGCTCTTGGCAGGGATTAACATTCTAAAAAAAGTTATTTAGATAATCAGCATGGCATCACCATAGCTGAAGAAACGATATTTATCTTTTATTGCTTTCTTATACGCATCCATGATTAAATCGTAACCGGCAAATGCGCAAGTCATAATAAGCAGGCTGGTCTTGGGTAAATGAAAATTCGTAACCAA
>JALYYM010000196.1 GCA_030946565.1 Bacteroidota bacterium
CAGATAAATACTCATCTAAAAGAACAAGATTTTCTCCGTCACGAAATCTATAAATTTCTTTTCCTATTATAGGAGTTAGTTGCTTATCTGTAATTAATTCGAAAAGTTCATCCCAGTCTTCCTGTTCCTGTAAGATATTATTCATTAAGTATAGTTAGTTATTTTATAAATAAGGCAAGGTGGCAACAGGTTAGGCGGGAAGCAATTGCTATAGGTATGAAGTTAGTACAATCAGCCGATTTTATGAAACGAAAGTATTGTTAGTAAGTTTAGTATTTGTCAATTTCCAAGATTTCTTTTAACTCTTCCTCACGGAGGTAAGAAATTGATAGCAAGATAACTGCAACTATCCTTAAGCGTTAGTAAGGTTAAAAAAAATACAATACAGTTTGTTATCTTAAAACAGGCAAACTAAAAAAATCAGGCTTCATTGTTTTGAATAAACTTTAAGGGCGATTTGTTTAAGAGTGCCTGCAACTTTCCAATTTGTGTTTCGGTAGATTCCGGCATCCATTTTTCAGATGCCTTTGAATATGCTTCTGTCAATATTTCCTCTGCCAGTGATGGATTTTCTAACCCAGCGTATGCCTCGCCTAGTGTAGCTTCAACCCAGTAACGATTTCCGGCAGTCCTTCCTGCCAGAAGATTAACTTCTGTTTCATTATTTGCGTTATCCTTCAGCCACTTTTTACATATAGTTACTACCTCCTGCCTTACCCTACGGGCCTGGATAAAATCGGATATAGCTTCGGCTTTGTCATCCGATTGTGCAGCCCTTACATTTAACAGGAATGCATAATTAATACCATTATAATAATCATTACGCAAATAAAATCCACGTTCGTATGCACGAACAGCTTCATCGAGATCAGTGGTTACTGTGTTTAAATCCCACAGCCTTTTATGTACAGCTCCCCACAAACCCAATGTCTCAGGATCGTTAGAATTTGAAGGCTCCAATAATGTAAGAAGCCCGACTGCTTCTTTTAGCGCATCCTGTTCATTCGGAGATTTTGATTTATACGTTGCCAAAGCTAACCTTTGCAAAATATAAGAATCTTCTTTATCTGCACTTTCTGCTTTTAGATTCTTCCGGATTTTTGATAGAAAAACTTTTGCGGTAAGCCAGTCGCCATCCTTTTGTGCTTCATCAACATCCTGCATTAATTCACTGTGCGTTTTTAAATTCTTTTCATCAGGTTTTATTGTGGCGGATATACTTGTCCCCGGTGGTGTTCCTTCAACTGCGTCTTTAATGGCAGCTGCAATCTCAGGTGCTTTCAATCCATCCAGAAATGTATAAACCGGACTATCATTATCCCGCGGATTTTTATTTACTATTTCGGTAATAGCATTGGTGAGCATTCCGCTAAAACGTTTTGCTTCACTCGTACCGATATCTTCACCAAGGTGGTGATACTGGCGAATGGCCACATGATTTACATCAAATGGCATAGGAGGTTTCATGCCATCCTCGCAAATAACCACCGTAGTGAAAGGCCGTAAAGCATGTCGCACACCTAATTCATAAAAAGCATTTCTGTTAGATGTAGATAAGTCGGCGACGACTACATCTGCATTAAGCAACTGCTCATACATAGGTACATCTATAAGGCCCGAATGAACAATCTCATCAGCACGTATGCAAGTGAGGCCTGCAGCTTCTACAGCGGGCTTTATCATATTTTGATAAGACATATCAAGATCGAGTGTTCGTCCTGTTTCAAAGTCTGTTTTTTTACCGAACCCCATTACTACGAAGCATGTTCCATTTGCCATAACAATTATATTAGTATTAATGTAAACTATTTATCTCCCTGATTTCATACCCTCTTTTTATAGCTTCCTGCCTGAAGTGATCGGTGGTATCGCCCGAATCTTTTGGCTTGCCTTCCCAAATAATTATTGCAATTTTCTTTTTGCTGCCAGCAGATGGATCGCTGCTTTCCTTATGCACTTTATCGGCATCGTCTAAAATATCGAAATTGGTTTTTTCATATACGCTACCATCATCTTTATCATATCCTAAATTAACAACATTGCCTGTTGTTTTTAATTCGTTATAAATGGTATCGAATGAAACTCCCCATTCGCCAGGTCTGTCAACAACTGATGTAGCTCTGAAAGTTTCTACGTCGAAAGGAAGAACCATTTTCCTGTTGATTTGGAGTTCACCTGCAACTTCAAGAGCAATGAGATCGGCGCCACATGCACCTGAGCTAACAAGCCAATCCGGTTTTTTTTCAAGTAAGAAAAGCCCTAACTTTTCTTTTACCTTATCTATATTTTCAGTAGGAAAGCGAGGTGCTTTCGTATCCTTCGCATCAATTCTTCTGCCGGCGAGTGTAACAATCATAAGGAGATTTTATAAAGTTTACTTAATAATTCTTCAAACACTTTTTATACAAATGATCCGAAATGATCCATTGAAATTTGCTCTGAAGTTTTTCTGCCAACTTCCCGCAACTGGTCAATGTATTTTACCGAATCCATTTCACGTACCTGGTCAGAGTCAATATGATTAAGGCCGGCTGCGTCGAGGCCTTCCCTGCTCAAGTCTGCATTGTACCTGGCATATAAAAAATGCCGTTTTGTATCATTTGATAAAGGAATAATTTTACCATCATCTGCCATAGGAACCATAAATTTTAATTCTCTGTCAATAGCTGCACCATAAGTACACCTGCCGACTGTTCTGCAATTTATATCCTGGTCAACCTGCATGGCATACATTAAATTATTCGGTAACCCTTTGGCAGCATCGAGTAAATTATTATAGCTGCCCGCGCTGGTTGCAGAGCCTGTACCTACTGATATTATCAATAAATTATTTTCCCCGGTTTGCCAGTTGAGATTGTATGCAGGTTGCGTTGCCATACGATACATCAGGAATGATGGGTTATTATAAGGAGTTACGCCGCCATCAACAAACACAAAAGTTTTTTCGGGATCATTCGGATCCCATTGTAAAGTTTCAGGAGGAAAATAAACAGGCGCTGCAGTACTTGCTCTTACCAATTGAAATAATTTAATTTTTGCATTGCAATCTGCACGCGATTCATCATTATATTTTGCCAATGGATTATTACTTATTGGCCACGGCGAATCGGTTGTTCTGTTCATTGTTACCACGAGCAATAGTGATTTATATTTCCCTTTTCGCACCACCAGGTCTGTATCTTCGCCGAAGGTGGATTTGAGCATATCAAGCAAAGGGCCGGATTCATACAGTGCCTTCCATCTTTTTAAAATAAAATTTTTATCAAACATGTCCACACCTTTCTCAATATAAAAATCGAGTAATTTTTGCACGGACATTCCAATAGATAATCCCGCGGCAATAATAGCCCCGGTACTGGTTCCACCTATATAATCAAAATAATCGCCGAGTACAAAATCATCACCTTTGCCCAGTTTTTGTTTTAACTGTTTTTCCATCTCTGCTAAAATCTCAAGGGTTAAAACTCCACGGATTCCTCCTCCATCAAGCGCTAACATTTTGCGTGGCTGAGGTGTTTCATAGCGTTGTTGTAATGGTCCCCAAACTGACATATAAAATAGTTTATGGTTGAATAATTAAATTATCAAAAAAAATTGGTGGATTCTTCAAAGCAAGTGGCACAATCATATTTACTATGGCCTGTTAAGTATTCGCGGGGACGAAGAGTTTTGTATCTTAAAAATAACAATGTAATCTAATTTTCTATTGAAAAATAAAACGAAGTATAAAATTATGTACAGATAATCAGGCACGGCTAAAAGAAAAAGCGAGTAATGATTGATTCGATTGAAGCAAGGATTGGGCCTTTGCAATTCCTTTGAAAGTAATACAGATGGCGATTTTATCAAGCTGCTTAATGATGATCAATTCTTCTTTTTCAAGTGCTTGTAAATGTTGTTGTATGGTATCCCAATCCTGGAACTGGCGGAGTATTATTTCTCTTGGGCTACATAAATAAGTTTCAGGATGCGGATCATTTTTTACAATATTAAAAATTGTCTGCAGCGTGGTGAATTCACTTTCCATGTAATAAATTTACATTTATCTTCTTCTATTAAAATAGATTTTCTAAATAAAATTTATCAACATCTGAATAACATTTCATCATCTAAACGCAATGTCTAATAGTAAGCAGAATAAGAAAACCGGTAATCATTAGCTATCAATTATTTCCGTTCCATTTTCAATAGCAACTACATATACTTTCAAGTCAAGCCCTGTGGCTTCTTTATATGCCGGCGAAACTTCATTGATTAATTTCTCCCGTTCATCTTTTTTCACCAGGTTTATCGTGCAGCCACCAAAGCCACCGCCCATCATTCTTGCACCAATTACTGCAGCATTGGGTTTCACGTAATCCACTAAGAAATCGAGTTCTTTACAACTCACTTCATAATCACGGCTTAAGCCATAGTGCGTCTCGTACATTTTTTTGCCGAAAGCAATGAGATCATCATGCTTGAGATCTTCACATGCATTTATCACCCTTCGTATTTCATTTACAATGAAGGAGCACCTCCGGTAAATAATCTCATCTGCCGGTTTCAATATTTCTTCCACCATTTGCGGTGTGGCATCACGCAGGCTGTTTACCTCCGGGTATTTCTCTTTTATAAGCGCCACACCTTTTTCACATTGCTCACGCCGCTCATTATACGCAGTTGAAGCAAGCGAATGTTTTACAT
>JALYYM010000220.1 GCA_030946565.1 Bacteroidota bacterium
AATGAATGGTATTAGTTGTTCGGAAAATTTCGATCGTGTTTGATAAATATAATTACCGGGGTTAATCAATTGCGCATCGAGTGCGTCGAGCAATTGTCTATCGAATGATTTTTGCGAAGATTCATTCTTCAGGAAACTATTCCGCTGCTGGATAACTTTACTATAAATAATAAGCTGCTGCAAATATTGCGGATCAACCTGGCTTATGAGTGTATCTAAAAATTTTCTTCGTTCCTCACTTCCGCCGGTTATCATTTGTATATCATCCGGCGCAATCATTACACACGGCACTTTCCCGATGTGATGGGAAAATTTTGTATAAGCAACATCATCCAAAAAAAATTCTTTCTTCAGCGAAGAACGATAGATACATACAATTTTACTGGGCTTTTCATCTGCATGAAGTTTACCATTCAATTCACCTTCGAGGCGAAACCCTTCAGCGCCAAAATGCACATTCAAAAGATCTGATTTTGAAAAATAACTTTTAGTAAAGCACAGGTAGTTTATTGCATCGAGGAGATTGGTTTTACCTTTTCCATTAAGCCCGCAAATCCCTACAATCCTTTGGGTAAAATTGAAGGTTTGCGATTGGTAATTTTTATAACCGGTTAATGTGATTTTTGTAAAGGTCAAAATTGGTTGATTCGTTAATTGGTCAATAAGTCAATGGGTCAATTAGTCAATGGTTATCCCGAAAGCTATCGGAAGTCAATAAGTCAATCAGTCAATAATTCAGTAGCTGATAGCCCATAGCTGATAGCTCACATCTCACATTTCACACCTACTCTGCAAAATAAGTTTCAAGTTCTTTCAGTGAATTTTCATTCGTGTAAAAATCTTTTATAATGTGGCCCTTTTCCAAAAGTATGATTCGGTCACAAACTTCGGTAACATGAGTGAGGTCGTGGCTGGAGATTAAGGTAGTTGCAGAATTCTTATTTTTCAGATTTTTTAAAATACTTTTCAACCGGAATTGGGTAGTAGGATCTAAACTGGCAAACGGCTCATCCAATACAAGCATTTGAGGATTTTGCATTAAGGCCGCAACAATTCCAATCTTATTTTTATTTCCTTTAGAGAGATCGCGGATATATTTCCTCTGGTTCAATATTTCACCATTAAAAAAATCATTGAATGGGTTCAATAATCCGGTGACATCTGTTTTAGATACATCATGCAAGCTCCCAATGAAATCAAAATATTCTTCAGGAGTAAGATAATCAATTAAGAATCCTTCATCAAGATAAGATGACGTATAATCTTTCCAGTGGCTGCTATTGGCAACTGTTTCGCCTTTAGATAATATTTCGCCTTTGTCTGCTCTTATTAAATCGAGAAGCAAACGGAACAACGTCGTTTTGCCGGCACCGTTATTTCCAACTACACCCACCGTTTCACCCGGTTGAACAGATAAATGCTCAATTTGCAAAATGGTACGGCCATTATAACTCTTCTTTAAATTTTTTATTTCTATCATCATAATTATTCCCTGAAGCCCTCGGCTATTTTGTAACGTTGACTGGCAAATTTTTTAACTATAATATTTATCCAAAAATTGCGCATTAAAATAAATGTGATACCAAATAAACCAATGGCAGCTACGCCGGCAAAAGGTTTATGGAGATAATTAAATAACCAAAAGATTGATAGTGGTAACAGGAACATTGGGATCACCGCCAGCACATGGGTAAAACTTGATCCCTGCCGGTTAAACATTGTGTTACGTGAAAGATCAATGCGTTGGTATCTATAAGTTGCAACATATAGAATCAATGCAGAGTTAACGCCAATATTAAAAAGATAAGTGGCAAGAATAATACATATCAATTTCCAGCTTATAAATGCATAAAGAAAAGATAACAGCGTAATGAAAGTTATTGAAATGTTGAGTAATAAAAATTTAGCCTTAATAAAATTTTTGAAGCTGATTTTATTTGCAAGCAATCCGTCAAAATGCGCACCTTGCCAGCCAAACATAAGCTGGCCATATCCCAGGCTGGCATTTCCGGTAATCAATAAAGCAACCATAATTGGCAAGGTAAATTTATTGTTAGCCAAATCCGGTTCTTTAAACATGATAACGCCATAAAAAAGAAATATAAGGCTTAGTAAAACAAGCGATCGGGGACGTTTATTTCGCACAATCAATTTTATTTCTAATGCTGCCAGTTCTCCTGCCTTCCCGAACCTGTTTAGAAGCGGATAATCTGTCGCAGTCCGCTTCCTGGCTTTTTTTGATATTTCTTCTACATAGAGATTACTTCTTAAATATTTAGTGTTTATAATAAAAATTCCAACTGCAATAATCAAAAACATAAAACCGGATATCGGATTAGTTGCGGCCTTGTTGAAAACCCAATTAGCACCGTCTTTAATGGATATTATTTTAAAGTATTCCAAAGCAATAAGAGCAGCTAGCACTGCAACGGCAATTACCATGTACGAAATCTTTGTAATAGATTTTCTTTTTAAATACAAAACCCCAAAATTATTAATACAGGCAAGCGAAAAGATAGAAACAGCATACATAGCCGAAGGAAATTTCCCCAGAGACGCGGCTACTTCAGTAAAACAAAAAGGTAAAAAAAGGAAGAGCGGAAAAAAATTGAAAAGAGAGAACGCTGCCTTTAGATTAAGAAAATTTACAATTCTATTTTTGCTGATGTTTAAGTGCAGGTAAGGCGCAATGCTTACTGCCGGCAATTCCTGGAATTGAATGCGAAATATAAAATCCATTAAAAAGTAATAAGCGATGAAACCATTAAATATGGAAATGATATTTTCTCCCGGGAAAATTTTAGTAATTATTTCCTTTAAAAAAAAACCACCCGCAATGGCCAGCGTTAAAAAATAAAGTGCTATGAAACCCAGCATTATCTTCGATATAATATTTCCTGCCAGGTTTCGGCTGCGCCACAATTGTTTCCATTGATGTCGAAGAAAAATAAAATACATAGAATCTAATAGCGTGGAATAAAATTTCAAGTCCGGATTTGAAATAATGTTAGCTCAAATGAAAGATAGAATAAATTACGAAACGATTCGGCAACAATTATTTATCTATCATTCTCCGATGATAATTTACCTGGCCTAAATGATAATTGAAGTGAGCCAGCAAATGAATTAAAATCTGCTGCGTTGATGAAGTTTTTCCACCTATTTCCACAGGGAAATTTTTATCAAGATCTTCATTTGGCAGATTTGCCAGCGTATTCTTTATAACCTGCCGGGTTTCTTCCAGATCATCAACAAGTTTTGTTTTTGAAATATTTTTAATTGTGAATTCCTTTTCCCTGTCACGGATATAACCCGTATTTCCAAGTGTTGCGCCAATAAAATAATTTAGATTTCCTATAAGATGCAGTACAAGATTTCCGGCTGGATTACTGATGTGGCCCGCCGTTTTCCATAAAGCATTTTCATCTTCATAACTTTTAATTTCTTCAACCAGTTTATTTATATCTCTTTCAAAAAGTTCTGTGATAGCTGTAATCATAATTTACCTGGAATTTGTTTTAAATTAATTTGTAAGTGACATAAAAATCTCTTTCACCATTGCTTTGCCTCCCACGCAGCCGTACAAAGTGCTCACCATAGATTCGTCATTTTTAAATTGTTTCCCGATATCTGGCGTTATTCCATTTCTCTTTATTAAGGCCCTCACAGCATATAATCTTACAACTGCATTTTTATTACTTGTTGCAAGATCAATAAGTTCATTTTGAGAAGCTGTATTACTAAGCTTTTCGTACAACTTATATTGTTCAGAAGACACACCTGCAAAACCGACAGTTGCAGACTCAAAAATATTGTGCTTACTTAACTTCTTCACAATAGCTGCAATAGAATCAGAAAATTGCATTTGACTGAAATTCATTTGAATAAAAAATGTATGTTTTTGTAACGAATAAGAATTAACGGCTATGAAACAAAAAATAAAAAGCAAACAATTTTTTTTCATTTTATTTTGGATTAGAATGAGTATAAATCTATGATTTTTTATCCTGATGGTATGTCACCTTTTTTTACTAACAAAATTTTTTGACTGAGAAAAATCTGATAGCAGTGAAAATAGCCTGCGCAAAAAGACTTTCTTTTTTGCATTCATCAATTCCGATTTCATTATTATATTTGCGCCCATGACAACAGAACAATTAAAGGATTTGAGGGACCGTATTTTGGTCTTGAGGAGGTTTCTTTGACGTCGCTAACCGGCAGGAAAAAATAAATAACGATAAGCAACTTTCACTTTCGCCAGGGTTTTGGAATGACAACCAAAGGGCAACTTCCGTTTTAAAAGATATAAAATTAAACGAGTTCTGGATGAACCTGTTTAATAACGTGCAAACCAAAGTGGATGATTTTGCCGTACTCTTTGATTTCTGGAAAGAAGGTGAAGCTTCTGAAGAAGAAGTGAAAGATGCTTACACGCAGGCAGTATCCGCCATCGAAGAAGCAGAGTTTAAAAGCACACTTAACAAGCCGGAAGATGAAATGCCTGCTATATTGCAGATCAACAGTGGCGCTGGTGGTACAGAAAGCCAGGATTGGGCAGATATGCTGCTACGCATGTATAGAATGTATGGTGAGAAGCAGGGATGGAGCGTCACCGAACTCGATTACCAGGCTGGCGATGGCGCCGGAATAAAAAGTGCAACATTACAATTTGATGGCCCGTTTGCTTATGGGTTTTTGAAAGCAGAAAGTGGCGTACACAGGCTCGTTCGTATTTCTCCGTTTGATAGCAATGCCCGCCGGCACACCAGTTTCGCCAGCGTTTATGTATACCCGTTAATTGATGATACCATTGAAATAAAAGTAAATCCGGCTGATGTAGAATGGGCTTTCTTTAGAAGCGGTGGAAGTGGCGGACAAAATGTAAACAAGGTAGAAACTGCGGTACGGTTAACACACAAACCAAGCGGGATAATAGTGGAATGCCAGCAAGCCCGCACGCAGGGAGAAAATCGTGAGAAAGCAATGGCAATGTTGAAAAGCCGGTTGTATGAAGAAGAGATGCGGAAGCGCCAGGAAGCGCAAAATGTCACAAACGCCACCAAGAAAAAAATTGAATGGGGCAGCCAGATAAGAAGCTATGTTTTTCATCCATATAAAATGATTAAAGATCACCGAACGGATTATGAAGTAGGCAATATAAATCCCGTAATGGATGGAGAACTGGATGGGTTTATAAAAGCCTGGTTAATGATGGAAGCAGAATAATATCTTTATTTACATTTTAGTATCTTGCGCCAATAGCATTCTCCATACCCCCGGAGGTGTTATGAAAATATAAGAGAATCCAATAAGTGTCCGGAAAAACATGTAATAACTTTCCATTAAAACTATATCTGTATATCGCAATAGCAGGCTTTTTAAAAGTTTGTTTAAAATTATTTTTTAACATGGACTTCATTCATGGAAAGTGATCATGGATAACCATGGGCAGCCTTGGAAATATGGTATTACTTTTGAAAAGTTGCTGAACAGGGAGGTTTCAAATAAAAAAACAAGAAAAATTAAATAAGCAAAATCATGCCGTCAATTCTCATAATAGATGATGAAAAAAGTATCAGGAAAACATTAAATGAAATTCTCAGTTTTGAAGGATATAAAATTGATGAAGCAGCAGATGGAGAAGAAGGTTTGAAAAAATTCAAAGATAAAAATTACGACCTCGTCTTATGCGATATCAAAATGCCAAAGCTTGATGGCATTGAATTTCTCGAAAGAGCAAAGGAGATAAATGATGAAATCCCCATCATAATTATTAGTGGCCATGGTAATATAGAAACCGCTGTAGAGGCTGTAAAGAAGGGCGCCTTCGATTACATTTCCAAACCGCCGGATTTAAACCGCATGCTCATAACCTTACGCAACGCGATGGATAGAACAACGCTTGTTGAAGAAGCAAAAGTCCTTAAAAGAAAGGTAAGCAAAGTGCAGGAAATCGTTGGCGAATCTGCACCCATCAAAAAGATAAAAGATACCATTGATAAAATTGCTCCCACCGAAGCCCGTATTTTAATAACAGGTGATAACGGTGTGGGGAAGGAGTTGGTGGCGAGATGGATACACGAAAAAAGTAATCGCGTAAAAGGCCCGATGGTAGAAGTGAATTGTGCGGCCATACCCGGCGAGCTCATAGAAAGTGAATTATTCGGGCATGAGAAAGGAAGCTTTACATCGGCAGTTAAACAACGCATCGGCAAGTTTGAACAGGCAAATGGCGGAACGTTATTTCTGGATGAGATAGGCGATATGAGTATAAACGCACAGGCAAAAGTTTTACGAGCCCTACAGGAAGGTAAGATCACGAGAGTGGGCGCAGATAAGGATATAAACGTTGATGTGCGTGTGATTGCCGCTACTAATAAAGACTTGCTAAAAGAGGTAGAAGAAAAACATTTCCGTCTTGATCTATATCATCGCCTTGGTGTAATAATTGTGCATGTTCCCTCACTAAACGACCGGGTGGGAGATATACCTTTGCTGGTTGATAGATTTTTGCAAGACATAGGAAATGAATACGGGCAATCTAAAAAAGAGATGGATGAGAACGCTATGGAACTGCTTCAAAAACATAACTGGACTGGCAATGTACGTGAGTTGCGTAATATTGTTGAAAGGCTTATTATACTTTCAGGAAAAACTATAACAACCGATGATATTGAAAATTATGTGCTGCCAAAAAAGTAAATTTCGTATTCAATAAACTTAATATCTTCTATAAATAAAATGAAGCACCTCTATTGTATTAGTGGCTTTGGTGCAGATGAAAGAGTGTTTGCAAACTTGAATTTTAGTGACTACAACGTTCATTTTATTCCCTGGCTTATTCCCGACAAAAAAGAAAGTTTATCCGACTATACTAAGCGCATGGCTGAAAGTATAGACGAGGAAAATCCGGTTCTGCTTGGATTGTCTTTTGGAGGAATAATATGCATAGAGATAGCGAAACTGATTAAAACAGATAAAGTTATTTTAATTTCAAGCATCGCCTCATACCGCGAAAAACCTCTATGGATGAGCCTTACAGGAAAATCCCGCCTGCACAAAATATTCCCGCTTCGTTCTTTTCGTTTGTTTGAGCCAATTCAAAATTATAACCTTGGAATTACAAACAGGCAGGAATTAGTTTTAGTGAGAGAGTATAGAAAAAACATCAGCCCGCAATATACCAACTGGGCTGTTGATCAAATTGTAAACTGGAAAAACGATTGGCAACCTGCAAACCTGTTCCACATTCATGGAACAAAAGACAACATGTTTCCTATAAAAAAAATCAAAGCAGATTACATAATTAAGGGAGGTGGCCACTTCATGATTATGAATAAAGCTGTAGAAATAAGTAAGGTTTTAAACACCATATTAAAGACATAGGCCAGTCTATGTTGTGCAGCATCTTATCTTTTGTTAAACTAATGATAACTATTTTGAAAGCGTTTTTCAGGTAGAAACTTTATATGGTACTTTTGTCCGCATTCCAAAATAAAAATTCATGAGTATAGGTTTACTATTATTTATTATAGCATTTATTCTTTGGCATATCGGCTTGTATGGTATGTTTAAAAAAGCTGGTATTACACCATGGAAAGCGCTTATACCATTGTACAATACGTGGTGCATGGTAGAGAAAATGCAATTAAAAAGAATCTGGTTTTTTCTTCAATTGATTCCGGTAGCAGGCCAGTTTATCACTATATGGATTTGTATAAAATTCGTCGAACATTTTGGAAGATTCGGCCTGCTTGCACATGCAGCTACCGTATTTGTTCCCTTTATTTATTTTCCGTACCTCGGCTTCTCTGATAAAGAAAGATATGCAGGCATACCCGTGGTCAAAAATTACAAAAAAGGCGCCATACGGGAATGGGTAGACGCAGCCGCGTTTGCTATTGTTGCCGCTACGTTAATACGCACATTTGTTTTTGAAGCTTATACCATTCCTACTCCTTCCATGGAGAAAAC
>JALYYM010000232.1 GCA_030946565.1 Bacteroidota bacterium
GAAAAGCAAAAGCCTTATTCCTTCGGTAAAAGAAGCTTTAGATAAAATAATTTTATTGGGCGGCAGAATCAGTAAATATTTATATAACACAGCACTTAAATCCTGCAATGAACTCTAACATCATTTATAACGAATCTATTCCATCTTCAAAAAAGAAGATAATTGTTCTCGGCAGTGGCCCAAACCGCATCGGCCAGGGCATTGAATTTGATTATTGCTGCGTACACGGCCTGCTGGCAATAAAGGAATGCGGCTATGAAGCCATCATGATCAATTGCAATCCCGAAACAGTTTCAACCGATTTTGACATTGCTGATAAATTATATTTTGAGCCTGTGTTCTGGGAGCATATCTGGGATATAATTGAATTGGAAAAACCTTACGGTGTAATCGTACAACTTGGAGGACAAACCGCTTTAAAGCTTGCTAAACGGCTTGATGAAAAAGGGATAAAAATAATCGGCACTTCTTTCGACAATATGGACATTGCCGAAGACCGTGGCCGCTTTAGCGACATGCTGAAAGAGCTGGAAATTCCCTATCCAAAATATGGTACAGCCTTTAATACTGATGATGCAATCGAAGTAGCAAAAGAAGTAGGCTACCCGGTATTGGTAAGGCCAAGTTATGTGCTTGGCGGACAGCGCATGCGCATTGTGATAAATGATGAAGAACTGGAAAAAGGCGTGCTCAGTTTACTAAAACATTTACCCAACAATAAAATTTTAATTGATCAGTTTTTAGACCGCTGCCAGGAAGCGGAGATTGATGCCATATTCGACGGCGATGATTTTCATGTGATGGGAGTGATGGAGCACATTGAGCCGGCTGGTATTCATAGTGGTGATAGCAATGCCGTGTTACCTGAGTTTAATTTATCTCCCTTGATAGTGCATACAATGGAAGAGTATGCCGAGAAAATCGCAAGAGCCCTGAATATACAGGGACTTATTAATATTCAATTCGCCATTAAAAATGGAGAAGTGTTTGTGATCGAAGCAAACCCACGAGCCTCAAGAACGACGCCGTTTATTGCCAAGGCTTATCAAATACCTTACCTGAATATTGCCACAAAAATTATGATGCATGAAGCGAAATTGAAAGATTTTACTTTCGAAAAAAAGCTAGTCGGTTTTGCAATTAAAGAACCGGTATTTTCTTTCAACAAATTTCCTAATGTAAACAAGGAGCTTGGCCCCGAAATGAAAAGTACAGGCGAAGCTATTCGCTTTATCAAAGACTTGCGTGATCCGTATTTCAGGCAATTGTATAAAGAGCGAAGTATGCATTTGAGTAAATAAAATTTCAGTAAATTTAGAGTATGAAAATTGCGTTAGAAGATATCACCTTATCAGTAAAGGGAACTGTTTCTGATTCAATGTCTGATCAGGAGTTTTTTGATTTTTGCCAGGATAATGATGCGCTTAGAATAGAACGAGATGAGAATAAACAAATTATTATAATGGCTCCTACTAACATGGATACAGGGCGGCAAAATTCTGATTTAGCAACAGACTTGGCTATCTGGAATAGAAAAGAAAAAAAAGGCGTTTGCTTTGATTCATCAACAGGCTTTACCCTCCCGGACGGTTCCGTTCGTTCGCCTGATGTTTCCTGGATGGCAAATGAAAAAGCTAATAATGTCCCAAAAGAAGAAAAAAAGAAATTTGCTCGTATCTGCCCGGATTTTGTTATTGAACTTAAAAGCCCTTCAGACAATTTAAAATACCTTACCACAAAAATGCATAAGTGGATTAAAAATGGATGCGCTTTAGCATGGCTTATAAATCCCGAAAATAAAACTGCATTTATCTTTAGAAAAGACGGAACCTCAGATGAAATAAAAGGTTTCCATAATAAACTTTCCGGCGAAGATGTATTGCCTGGTTTTGAATTAGACCTTTCTATATTGCTCTAAGCAGTGATAATCCGGCTACGCTCCGGGAATCTGTATGTTTTTCCACAAATTTTTCTAATGTAAATAAGATGCCCAATCCCCCGAAATGAAAAAGCAGCAGCGAAGCTACCATTCGCTTTGTCAAAGACCTTCGTGATCCATATTCCAGGCTATTGTATAAAGAGAGAAGCATGCATTTGAGTAAATAAATTATAAGTAAATTTGATTTATGGAAATTGCTTTAGAAGATATAATTATTCCGGTTAAAGGATTTATTTCTGATACAATGTCGGAAAATGAATTTTATGATTTTTGCCAGGAGAATGAAATATTGAGAGTAGAAAGAGATGAGAATAAACAAATAATTATTATGGCTCCTACTAATATGGATACAGGGCGGCAAAATTCTGATTTAACAGGAGAACTTTTTATTTGGAACAAAAATGAAAAAAAAGGAATGTGCTTTGATTCATCAACAGGTTTCACCCTGCCGGATGGTTCCGTTCGTTCTCCCGATGCCTCCTGGATGAAAAATGAAAAAGCGAATAGTGTTCCCAAAGAAGAAAAAAAGAAATTTGCTCACGTATGTCCTGACTTTGTTATCGAACTTAAAAGCCCTTCAGATAACTTAAAATATCTTACTAATAAAATGTACAAATGGATCAAAAATGGTTGTGCATTAGCCTGGCTTATAAATCCTGAGAATAAAACAACGATCATCTTCAGAAAAGATGGAACATCAGATGAAATTAAAGGCTTCCACAATAAACTTTCTGGCGAAGATGTCTTGCCTGGTTTTGAATTAGACCTTTCTATATTGCTCTAAGGCCTTATTGATCCATATTTCAATCAATTGCATAAAGAGAGCAGTATGCACCTAAGTAAGTAATCAGGATTGATTAAATTTGATTTATGGAACTTACTTTAGAAAATATAACCATTCCCATAAAAGGTGATATTTCCGATTCAATGTCGGATAAAGAATTTTTAGATTTTTGCCTGCAGAATAAAATGCTAAGGGTAGAAAGAGATGAGAATAAACAAATTATTATAATGGCACCCACTACCTCTTCTACCGGAATTATAAATGCAAGTTTGATAAGTAAATTAATTGTTTGGAATGAAAAAAAGAAGCTGGGCTTTTGTTTCGATTCAGTTGCAGGATTTACTCTATCAGACCGTTCCGTACGTTCGCCGGATGCAAGCTGGGTGAATGCAAAAAAATGGAATCAATTAACCGATTTGCAAAAGGATTCTTTCGCTCCGATTTGTCCTGATTTTGTGATTGAATTAAAAAGCAAATCAGACAATCACAAATATCTTACTGCAAAAATGGATAAGTGGATTAAAAATGGATGCGCTTTCGCGTGGCTTATAAATCCTGAGAATAAGACTGCTTTCATTTTTAGGAAAGATGGTTCTATGAATGAAGTTTACGACTTTAAAAATATTTTATCCGGCGAAGATGTGTTGCCTGGTTTTAAATTAGATCTATCTATATTACTGTAAGCAGCGATGCTTAAAAAGTATTAGCTGCAATTCTGTTCGAAAATTAAATTGATTATGCAAACAGTTTTTCCAGATACTATATTGCCTTTGTACGGACTCAACTATGATACATTGAGCGATGATGAATTTTTTGACCTGTGTGCTAAAAATGAAACAGCAAGAATTGAAAGAGATAGTAATCGTCAAATTTACATTATGGCACCAACCGGTTCATCAACAGGTATTACAAATATAAAAATTGCAACCCAACTTACTGTATGGAATGAAAAGAAAAATAATGGCCAGGCCTTCGATTCTTCCACAGGATTTACTTTGCCAGATGATTCCGTTTTTTCTCCTGATGCCTCCTGGATGCGAAATGAAAAATGGGATGCTATTCCAAAAAAAGATAAA